>NZ_JBHVWF010000187.1:0-13637 GCF_042882365.1 Streptomyces sp. NPDC058221
CCCATCTAGCGCGGGGGGGCCCTGTGGGGGGGGGTGCGCGTCCTCACACCCCGCGGGGCGGCCCTCCTTTTAGGACCCCCCGGCTGCTTTGCAGAGGTGTGCGTGGCGTCAGCCGTTGAGGCCGAAGTTGCCGAACGCCGGGTTGAGCAGACCGACCACGTTGACGGTGTTGCCGACCACGTTCACCGGCACGTGGACCGGGACCTGGACGAGGTTGCCGCTGGCCACGCCCGGGGAGTGGGCCGCGACACCGCTGGCGCCCGCACCGCTGTGACCGGTGGCCGAGGCCGCCCCGGCACCGGCGGCGATGATGCCACCGGCGATCATGGTGACGGCAGCAGCCTTCTTCAGGTTCTTCACTTCAGGATCCTCCTAGCGTCGCTGCGGCCAGCCGCCGCAGCACGCCATGAAGAACGCCCCGCCGCCGGAGAGGATGCGGCGTTCGAAATACGTACACCCGACAGTATGAATCTCAGCCTGCCGCCCCGTGCCGTACGGCCCAGAGCGCCGCCTGGGTACGGTCCGACAGGTCCAGCTTCATGAGGATGTTCGAGACGTGTGTCTTGACGGTCTTCTCGGACAGGACCAGCGCCCGGGCGATCTCCCGGTTGGATCGGCCGTCGGCGATCAGGCCCAGCACTTCCCGCTCCCGTTCCGTGAGGGTGCTCCCCCGGCCCGTACCGCTGCCCGGTTCGTCCTGTGCGAGCAGCGCGCCCGCCACCTCGGGCTGGAGCAGGACGTGCCCCGCGTACACCGAGCGGATCGCACCGGCCAGCGCGTCGGGGTCGACGTCCTTGTACACGTACCCGGAGGCGCCGGCGCGCAGGGCGGGGACGACCGTGCGCTGTTCGGTGAAGCTGGTGACGATCAGCACCTTGGCCGGGTTCTCCAGCTCCCGGAGCCTGCGCAGCGCCTCTATGCCGTCGGTGCCCGGCATCTTGATGTCCATGAGCACCACGTCGGGACGCAGCTCCTCGGTCCTGGCCACCCCTTCGGCTCCGTCGGAGGCCTCTCCGACAACCTCTATGTCGTCCTGGATCTCCAGGAAGGTACGCAGACCGCGACGGACCACCTGGTGGTCGTCGACCAGCAGCACCCTGATGATCCTGTCAGCCACCGGGTACCTCCATCTCGATCGTGGTGCCCTTGCCGGGCGCCGATTCAACGGTGAGTTTCCCGCCGACACCGCTCGCGCGGTCCCGCATCGAGACCAGGCCCAGGTGGCGCCCCGCCCGGCGGGTGGCCGCCGGTTCGAAGCCGCTGCCGTCGTCGGTGATCCGCAGCACCGTGCCGGCGCTGCGGCGTACCAGGGTGACGTCCACGCGCCCGGCCCCCGAGTGGCGCAGGGCGTTGTGCAGGGCCTCCTGGGAGACCCGTAGCAGCGCCTCCTCCTGTGCGGCCGGCAGCGCTCTCACCCCGAGGGCCTCGAAGGTGACCCGGGCCGTGTGGGCGCGGTCCATGACCTGGATCTGGGTACGGAGGGTGGCGATCAGTCCGTCCTCGTCGAGTGCGGCGGGCCGGAGTTCGACGACGGCGGCGCGCAGCTCGTCCACCGCTTCCGCGGCCAGGGCGGCGACCTGCTGGAGCTCGCCCTTGGCGCGGGCCGGGTCGCGGTCCACCAGGGTGGCGGCCGCCTGGGCGGTGAGCCGCAGCGAGAACAGCTTCTGGCTGACCGCGTCGTGCAGCTCGTGGGCGAGGCGGGAGCGCTCCTCGGCGATGGTGAGCTCGCGGCTGCGCTCGTACAGCCGGGCGTTGGTGAGGGCGATGGCCGCGTGCTGGGCGAGGATCGCCAGCAGCTCCTCGTCCCCGGCGGTGAATCCGCAGCTGCCCTCGGGCTTCGGGCAGCGCTTGTTGGCGAGGAAGAGGGCACCGATGATCTCTTCGCCGTCCCTGATGGGCAGGCCGAGGAAGTCGGACATGTCGGGGTGAGCGGCGGGCCAGCCCTCGAAGCGCGGGTCCTTGCGGACGTCGGCCAGCCGCTCCGGCTTCGCCTCGTGCAGCATCGCGGCGAGGATGCCGTGCTGCCGGGGAAGCGGGCCGATGGCCTTCCACTGCTCGTCACTGACCCCGTCGACGACGAACTGCGCGAAGCCGCCGTGGTCGTCGGGGACCCCGAGCGCCGCATACTCGGCGTCGAGCAGCTCGCGGGCCGAGGCCACGATCGTCTTCAGGACGTCCCGCATTTCCAGGTGCCGGCTCATGGCGAGCAGCGCGGCGCTCACGGCTGCGAGGCCCGACTGGGGGCGATGGGTCATGGGCCTCACCGTACCGGCGGCCCGCCGGGCCCGTATCGGCCTGTGGGCGGCCACTGATTAGGGCGCTGGGCCTAGGTCGAAGTGCCTTCCCGGGGTGCGGCCCGAGGACGAGGCGCTGCGGGGGTGGGCGTTCCTAGCTTGGAAAGGGTCCGGAGCCGGTCCGTGGCCTGTCGACAAGGCAGCTCGACAAGCCGGCTCACGCGATTCCAAGGGGACGGTTCACATGTCTGTCGCATTGATTACGGGCGCTTCCAGGGGGCTGGGCCGCGCGCTGGGGACTGCGCTCGCCGCGCGGGGCTGGGACCTGGTGCTCGACGCCAGGACGGCCGGGGCACTGGAGGAGACGGCTCAGGAGCTGCGGAGCCGGTACGGGAGGCGGGTGGTGGCGGTCGCGGGTGATGTGACGGACGCCGGGCACCGGGCGGAGCTGGCGGGGGCGGCGCGCGGACTGGGCGGGCTCGATCTGCTGGTCAGCAATGCCAGCGCACTGGGCGCCGAGCCCCTCGTACGGCTGGAAGCGCTGGCCGCGGACGGACTGCGGCAGGCACTGGAGACCAATGTGGTGGCGGCGCTGGGTCTGGTGCAGGAGACGCTGCCGCTGCTGCGGTCCGCGGCGGCGGGCGCGGTCGTGACGCTGAGTTCGGATGCTGCGGCGGAGGCCTATCCGGCCTGGGGCGGCTACGGGGCGTCGAAGGCGGCGCTCGACCAGCTGGCCGCGGTGCTGGCGGTGGAGGAGCCGGAGCTGCGTGTGTGGGCCGTCGATCCGGGTGACATGCAGACCGCGCTCTACGCGGCGGCCGTGCCGGACGACGACGATCCCCGGCCCGTGCCGGAGAGCGTGGTGCCCGCGTTCCTGTGGCTGCTCGACCGGCGGCCGGCGAGCGGCCGCTATGCCGCGCCGTCGCTGCTGCGGGCGGCCGCGCCGGGCACCGGGGCCGGGGAGGAGCGGTGACCGCGCTCGACGCGTTGCGGGTGCCGGCCGAGCTGTCGGCGCGGGTGCCGGCCGAGCAGCGGGGTGCGGGGAGAGATGACGTACGGCTGCTGGTGTCGCGGGGGCAGGAGGTGTCCCACCACGCGTTCCGGGAGTTGCCGGGGCAGCTGCGGGCGGGTGACGTGCTGGTGGTGAACACGTCCCCGACGCTGGCCGCGGCGGTGAACGGGCGGGTGGGCGGTGACCGGGTGGTGGTGCACTTCTCGACCCGGGGCGAGGACGGGCGCTGGGCAGTGGAGCTGCGGCGGCCGGACGGGGCCGGGGCGACGGCGCCGCGCCCCGGGGGGCCCGCGGGGGCGGCCGTCCGGCTGCCGGGCGGCTCGCGGCTG
Organism: Streptomyces sp. NPDC058221; assembly: GCF_042882365.1. Classification (NCBI taxonomy): domain Bacteria; kingdom Bacillati; phylum Actinomycetota; class Actinomycetes; order Kitasatosporales; family Streptomycetaceae; genus Streptomyces; species Streptomyces sp. NPDC058221. Next base: position 3,576 of record NZ_JBHVWF010000187.1, read on the forward strand.
GTGCTGGAGGAGCCGCTGGCGGGCGCCGGGTCCCGGCTGTGGTGGGCCAGGGCCTGTCCGCCTCTGATCCACCGGGCAGGCCCTGGGCCCACGGTCGATGTGCCGGAGCTGCTGCGGCGTTACGGACGGCCGATCCGTTACGGGTACACGGAGCGGGACCAGCCGCTCTCCGCCTATCAGACGGTGTTCGCGCTGCCCACCGCGGACGGGAGCGGTTCGGCGGAGATGCCGAGCGCGGCGCGGCCCTTCACCGCGGGCCTGGTGGCGGCCCTGGTGAGCCGCGGTGTGCAGTTCGCCCCGCTCACGCTGCACACGGGGGTGGCGTCGGCCGAGGCGCACGAGCCGCCCTACCCGGAGCGCTTCGAGGTGCCGGTGACGACGGCGTGGCTGGTGAACGCGGCGCGGGCGGGCGGTGGGCGGGTGATCGCGGTGGGGACGACGGCGGTGCGTGCCCTGGAGTCGTCCGCCGGGCCTGACGCGGTGGTGCGTCCGGCCGTCGGCTGGACGGATCTGGTGGTGACGCCGCAGCGGGGCGTGCGGGTGGTGGACGGGCTGCTGACCGGGCTGCACGAGCCGGAGGCCTCGCACCTGCTGATGCTGGAGGCGATTGCCGGCGGTGCGGCGCTGAGCCGGGGATACGGCGAGGCGCTGAGCCACCGCTATCTCTGGCACGAGTTCGGGGATGTCCACCTGCTGCTCCCGGGAGAGGGCCCCCGGGCTCCCTTCCGGCCCGGTCACCCAACCGGAAGCTAACACTCCGCATTGCTTGAGCAACGCAAGGTGAGATCGCCACCCGCCCGATGTGAGGCCGCACATAGGACCCACGTCACTTACGAAGCCATCTAGTTGACCCATAAGGGCGATTTGGGTGGGCATGACCACCCAAATCGACCCTCGGTCGAGCGGGGGCTCCACTACCTGGCTTCGTACGTCACACCTTTGCCACGGGATTTTGCTGTCGCTAAGAATTGCTCTCGTCCCCGACGGAGATGCGAAGTCGCCTCCCGTCTTCGTCCTCCGTGAGGACTTCCGCGATTCGAAGAGGTACGTCTGCATGTCCGTGTCCAGCATTTCCGGCCGTCTCCGCCGTCTGAACAAGACCCAGAAGCTCTCCGCCGCCGGCATCTCCGCCGTCGCCGCCGCTGCACTCTCCTTGTCCCTCGTGCCCGGTAACGCCGATGCCGAGACCGAGCCGCAGGCCATTTCCGCCGCCCCCGTCGTCTTCACGTCGGCCGCCGGTGCTCCGCAGGCCAAGACCATCCAGTCCAGCCTCATCGAGCAGCACTCCACCGCCGAGCAGCTGGTGAAGGCCGCCGACGCCGCGAAGGCCAAGAAGGCACACGCCGTGAAGGAGAAGGCCGAGGCCGTCTCGAAGGCGAAGGCCAAGAAGGCGAAGAAGGCCAAGGCCAAGAAGGCCGCCGCCAAGCGCGGCCACCAGGCCGCCAGCCGTTCCGAGTCCCGCACCCCGGCCTTCTCGAACAACCTGGACGGCTGGATCAAGGAGTCCCTGGCCATCATGAAGTCCAAGGGCATCCCGGGAACGTACGACGGGCTGCACCGCAACATCATCCGTGAGTCCAGCGGCAACCCGAAGGCCATCAACGACTGGGACGTCAACGCCGTCAACGGTGTCCCGTCGAAGGGTCTGCTCCAGATCATCAAGCCGACCTTCGACGCCTACCACGTCGGCGGTACCCCCCACGACCAGTACGACCCGGTCGCCAACATCACCGCGTCGGCCAACTACGCCGCCGACAAGTACGGCTCGATCGACAACGTCGACAGCGCGTACTGATCCGTCTGATCCGTACGCCGACGACTCGACGCGAAAGGGCGGCACCCCGCACGGGGTGCCGCCCTCCGGCGTGAACCGGGCCCGCTACTTGCGCATCACCTCGGGCTCGTGGCGGCGCAGCAGTCGCGCGACCGCGAATCCGCAGATCACACCGAGGAACAGCAGCACCGCGATGTTGATCCCCCACTGGCCGGCCGTGTGCTCCCACAGCGGGTCCAGGTCCGTGGGGTTCTTCGCGTCCCACGGCGGCATGAGGTGGGCGAGGTCCAGCGTCGAGCCCGCGCCCGCGATGGCCCAGCGGGACGGCATCAGCCAGGCGAACTGCTCCAGGCCCGGCGATCCGTAGACCTGGAAGAGGATGCCGGTGAAGACGACCTGGACGATCGCGAACATGACCAGCAGCGGCATCGTCTTCTCGGAGGTCTTCACCAGCGAGGAGATGACCAGGCCGAACATCATCGAGGTGAAGCCGAGCACGATGACCGTCACACAGAGCTCGACGGCCGGCGGCATGATCAGGCCCTCGGCCGGCAGGTCCCGGGTGGCGAAGCCGATACCGCAGATGATGACGCCCTGGACGGCCGTGATCAGGCCGAGCACGATCACCTTGGACATCAGATACGCGGAGCGGGAGAGGCCGGTGGCCCGTTCCCGTTCGTAGATCACCCGTTCCTTGATCAGCTCACGTACGGAGTTGGCCGCACCCGAGAAGGTCATCCCGATCACGAGGATCAGCATGATCGTGCCGGCGTCCCCGTTGAACCGGGACGGCGGCTTGGGCGGGCCGAGCCCGAAGTCCGCCGGAATGACCACGCTGACGATGCCGAGCACCGCGGGCAGGATCACCATCAGCCCCATGAAGCCCCTGTCGGACGCGATCACCGACAGATAGCGGCGCATCAGCGTCCACAGCTGCGCTCCCCAGCCCTGCGGCTTCGGCGGGCGCATCTGCTGCGGCGGCGGCATGTGTACGGACTGTGCGGCGACGGCGTCGATGTCCGCGGCGTACATCTGGTAGTGCTGCGAACCGCGCCAGCGGCCCGCCCAGTCGTAGTCGCGGTAGTTCTCGAACGCGGAGAAGACATCGGCCCAGGTGCTGTAGCCGAAGAAGTTGAGCGCCTCCTCCGGCGGACCGAAGTAGGCGACGGCACCGCCGGGCGCCATCACCAGGAGTTTGTCGCAGATGGCCAGCTCGGCGACCGAGTGCGTGACGACGAGGACCGTACGGCCGTCGTCGGCCAGACCGCGCAGCAGCTGCATGACATCGCGGTCCATGCCCGGGTCGAGGCCGGAGGTCGGCTCGTCCAGGAAGATCAGCGACGGCTTGGTGAGCAGCTCCAGCGCCACCGAGACCCGCTTGCGCTGGCCGCCGGAGAGCGAGGTGACCTTCTTGGCCTTGTGGATGTCGAGCTTGAGCTCGGCGAGGACTTCCAGGATCCGGGACTGGCGCTCGGCCTCGGTGGTGTCCGCGGGGAAGCGGAGCTTGGCCGCGTACTTGAGGGCCTTGGTGACCGTGAGTTCCTTGTGCAGGATGTCGTCCTGCGGAACCAGACCGATGCGCTGACGCAGCTCGGCGAACTGCTTGTAGAGGTTCCGGTTGTCGTAGAGGACCTCGCCCTGGTCGGCGGGCCGGTAGCCGGTGAGCGCCTTGAGCAGGGTGGACTTTCCGGAGCCGGACGGGCCGATGACGCCGATGAGCGACTTCTCCGGGACACCGAACGAGACGTCCTTGAGGATCTGCTTGCCGCCGTCGACCGTCACCGTGAGGTGGCGGGCAGCGAAGGAGACCTCGCCGGTGTCGACGAATTCCTCGAGCCGGTCGCCGACCAGGCGGAACGTCGAGTGACCGACGCCGACGATGTCGTTCGGGCCGATGAGCGCCGAACCGGACTTCGAGAGCGGCTGGCCGTTGACGTACGTGCCGTTGTGGGATCCGAGGTCACGGATCTCGAAACGGCCGTCGGGCGTCGCGTGGAACTCGGCGTGGTTCCGGGAGACCTGCAGGTCGGAGACGACCAGCTCGTTCTCCAGCGCACGCCCGATGCGCATCACCCGGCCGAGGTCCAGCTGATGGAACGTGGTCGGGCTGCGGTCGCCGTAGACCGGTGACGCCCCCGCCGCGCCGCCGGCCCCGCCGATACCGGGTGTGTTCCCTCCCATGCCCTGCTGCGGAACATGGGGCTGCTGGACCTGCTGCGGCTGAGCCTGCTGCGGCGGTTGCTGCTGCTGCTGCCAAGCCTGCGGCTGCTGGGCGGGATTCTGCTGCTGTCCCGGCCAGCCGGGTCCTCCCCCGGGCCCGCCCTGCTGGGGATGCTGCGGCGGGGCCTGCTGCGGCGGCTGGGCGGGGGCCTGGGCCCCCGCGGCGGCCTGCCCGCTGTACACATCGGCGCCGGCCGCGGCCCCGCCGATACTCAGCCGGGGCCCGTCGGTGGCATTGCCCAGGTTCACGGTGGAGCCGGGCCCGATCTCCATCTGCTGGATCCGCTGGCCCTGCACATACGTGCCGTTGGTGCTGCCGTGGTCCTCGATGAACCAACCCCGGCCACTCCAGCTGATCGTGGCGTGCCGCCACGACACCCTGGCGTCGTCGATCGTCATGTCGCCCTGCGGATCACGTCCGAGGGTGTACGACCTGGACGGATCGAGCGTCCAGGTCCTTCCATTCAATTCCAGTACGAGTTCCGGCACTCCGCGCCCCACTAGTTGTCCCCCGTTTACCCCCGTCGCAGGGAGTCTAGGGATGCTGAACATCGTGGGGAACTATTCCAGGAGCAGTCCCCGATACGAAAGCCGGGCGGGGGTTTGACCACGCCGAGACCTGCACTGTTGCAACAACGTCACAGTCGAAACGGTCATCTACTGCCACAACTGACCATGAACGCTCGCGGATCGCTCCGAACCATACGGTTGGGGATATCGGGTGGGCTGTCCGGCCCTCGGGACGGGCCATCGGGGGCGCATCGGAGACCGATACGGTGGGGGCACCATGAGCGCATCTCAGCCACCTCAGTCCTCGCCGTCTCCTGAGTCCCCTGAGTCATGTCAGGGCACAGACACACCGACCCTTCTCGTGAAGATCTTCGGGAAGGACCGTCCCGGCATCACCGCCGGACTCTTCGACACCCTCGCCGCCTACTCGGTCGACGTGGTCGACATCGAGCAGGTCGTCACCCGTGGCCGGATCGTCCTGTGCGCTCTGGTCACCGCCCCGACCGCGGGCGGGACCACCGAGGGCGACCTGCGGGCCACCGTGCACAGCTGGGCCGAGTCGCTGAAGCTGCAGGCCGAGATCATCTCCGGCATCGGCGACAACCGCCCCCGCGGCGACGGCCGTTCCCATGTGACGGTGCTCGGGCACCCGCTGACCGCGGAGTCCACCGCCGCCATAGCGGCCATGATCACCTCGACCGGCGGGAACATCGACCGGATTTTCCGGCTGGCGAAGTATCCGGTCACGGCCGTCGAGTTCGCGGTGTCCGGCACCGGGACCGAGGCGCTGCGGACCGCACTGGCCACCGAGGCAGCCGGGATCGGTGTCGATGTGGCCGTGGTCTCGGCCGGTCTGAGCCGCCGGGCGCAGCGGCTCGTCGTGATGGACGTCGACTCGACGCTCATCCAGGACGAGGTCATCGAGCTCTTCGCGGCCCACGCGGGCTGCGAGGCCGAGGTCGCCGCGGTCACCGAGCGGGCGATGCGCGGCGAGCTCGACTTCGAGCAGTCGCTGCACGCGCGGGTGGCGCTGCTGGCGGGTCTCGACGTGTCGGTGGTGGAGAAGGTGCGCGCCGAGGTGCGGCTGACGCCCGGCGCCCGCACCCTGATCCGTACGCTGAAGCGGCTCGGCTACCAAGTGGGCGTCGTCTCCGGCGGGTTCACCCAGGTGACGGACGATCTCAAGGAGCGGCTGGGCCTCGACTTCGCCTCTGCCAACACGCTGGAGGTCGTCGACGGGAAGCTCACCGGCCGGGTGACCGGGGACATCGTCGACCGGGCAGGCAAGGCACGGCTGCTGCGCAGCTTCGCCGCGGAGGCCGGTGTACCGCTGGCGCAGACCGTGGCGATCGGTGACGGGGCGAACGACCTGGACATGCTGAACACCGCGGGGCTCGGTGTCGCCTTCAACGCCAAGCCGGTGGTCCGCAGGGCGGCTCACACGGCGGTGAACGTCCCGTTCCTGGACACGGTGCTCTATCTGCTCGGCATCACCCGCGAGGAGGTCGAGGCCGCCGACGGCCTCGTCGAGTAGGCCGCCGGTCCTCGGCCCGGAACAAGCCCCGGGCTGTCACCCGGAACGGCCCCGGAAGCACGGAGGGCCCCGGTGCGCAAGCTGTGGCGTGCGCGCCGGGGCCTCTCCATGAGCCGGTGGGCCGTCGTGGTGGGCCGTGGTCAGTCGTTGGGCGTCCAGTACTCGGTGAGCTTGCCGACGCCGTGCTCCACGCTCTTCCAGGTGCCGGGGAGCTCGACGACGGCGAACGCCGCGGTCGGGAAGCCGCCGCGGGTCATCCGGGCCAGGGCGTCTCCCTCCGCCCCGTCCGAGAGGGCGTCGGCGAGTGCGTGCATGCCGGGGTTGTGGCCGATCACCAGCAGATCGCGGACCTCGTCGGGGGTCTCGTTGACCAGAGCGATCAGCTCGCCGAGCGAGGCCTCGTACAACCGCTCCTCGTACACGGTCCTGGGTCGCTCCGGCATCTCGTGCACGGCCAGCTTCCATGTCTCGCGCGTCCTGGCGGCGGTGGAGCAGAGGGCCAGGTCGAAGGCGATCCCGGAATCGGCGAGTTTGCGGCCCGCCACCGGGGCCTCCATACGGCCGCGCTCCGCGAGCGGCCGCTCATGGTCGGAGTCCTGCGACCATTCCGCCTTTGCATGCCTGAGAAGGACGATCCTGCGAGGTGTATCGACGCTCATACACCTCAGCTTCGCACGAAATGTGCCATGTGGCGCAGGGTGTTGGAGGGCTTCCTCACCACCGGCGGCGGGTGTCAGCGGGGCAGCAGGTCCACGATTCGCTCCAGCAACCGGCCGACCGCAGGATCGCCCGTGGCCGCGTGCGCCTGCCCCGGTCCGGCGATCAGCAGCAACAGCGCACCGAAGGCGACGGCGGGCAGTGCGACGGCCCACCACGGCAGCCGGACCTCGACACCGCCCGCATCCGGGCGGGTGGACCGGGTGTGCGTACGGGCCGACATGTCCGCCTCCGTGGGTCATCGGGTCTGGTACCTGAAAACCTACGGAACCGGGGGCATGCGGCCCATCCGGTGACCCACCCACTTCACCCTGACCCTGGCCCCCTAGGGGATGGTGGGGCTAGCCCCACCACCGGCCCGCCGACGCCGGGCGGAGCCGGTCAGGGAGAGGCGAGGGTGGCGATGACGCCGATGACGACCGAGATCAGCAGCATCGCCCCGAGGACGAGCAGCAGCTTCTTCTGACCGTTCTGGGGATTCGGATCGAGCACAGGAGACATGCGCACAGTCTCGCATCTCAGCATTCGTCCTCGATCGTCCGGTCCCGGCCGGCCAGGATGCCCGCGACGATCTGCGGCACCATCAGGGCGGCCATCAGCGCGATCGGAAGCCCCCAGCCGCCGCTGTGCTGGTAGAGCACGCCGACGAGGAGGGGCCCGGGGATCGAGATCAGATAGCCGGTGGACTGGGCGAACGCGGACAGCCGCACGACTCCCGCGCCGCTGCGGGCACGCATCCCGATCATCGTGAGGGCCAGCGGGAAGGCACAGTTCGAAATGCCCAGGAGCAGCGCCCAGGCCCAGGCGCCGCCGGAGGGTGCCAGGTAGAGGCCCGCGTAGCCGATGAGGCCGCAGGTGGCGAGGAAGACGACGATCGGGCCCTGGTTCTTCATCCGGGCGGCGACCCGGGGGATGACGAAGGCGAGCGGGACGCCCATCGCCATGGTGACGGCGAGCAGGACGCCCGCGGTGCCGGCGGAGACCCCGGCGTCGCGGAAGATCTGCGGCATCCATCCCATGGTGATGTACGCGGCGGTGGCCTGGAGGCCGAAGAAGCAGGCGAGGCCCCAGGCGGTACGGCTGCGGGTGATCCTGAGCGCCGGGGCCTGCGGCTGCTGGGCCGCGGGCTGTCCGGGGGCGCTGCCGCGCTCCCGCACCAGTGGGATCCAGGGCAGGATCGCGACGACGGCGAGCACGGCCCAGATGCCGAGCCCGGCCTTCCAACTGCCGCCCATCGCCTTGGTCATGGGCACGGTCACGGCGGCGGCGAGTGAGGTGCCGAGGGCCAGCGCCATGGAGTAGAGGCCGGTCATGGAGCCGACCCGGTCCGGGAACCAGCGCTTGACGATCACCGGCATCAGGACGTTGCTGACGGCGATGCCCATCAGGGCGAGCGCGCTGGCGGCGAGGAATCCGGCCGTGCCGCCGATGAGGGGCCTGATCACCAGCCCCGCGGTGACGGCGACCATGCCCGCGCAGACGACGGCTCCGGGGCCGAAGCGGCGGGCGAGGCGCGGCGCCATGATGCCGAAGACCGCGAAGCAGAGCGGCGGTACGGAGGTGAGTACGCCCGCGACGCTGCCGCTCATGTGCAGCCCGTCGCGCACCTCTTCGAGGAGGGCGCCGAGGCTGGTGATGGCGGGGCGCAGGTTGAGTGCGGTGAGGACGAGCCCGACGACGACCAGGCGGAACAGCCACGGCGCGGGCCCGGCCGGCGGGGTGGGTACGTCGGTGTCGGGGACCGGCGGGGTGGCGGGACTCAGCGTCCCGGTCGGGGTCTGGGGAGGGGTTTCGTCGTCAAGCATGGGGCCATCATAGAATCATGGGATGATTGATTGTCCATTCCCCGGATTCCCCGAGAACCTTCGGATACCTTCGGACACCTCCCGGGCACGGCGGGACGACCCCCGCCTCCGGACACCCGAGCAAGGAGCACCATGGCGCTGACGTCCCCGCGGCGTTCGGCACTCGCCGACCAGGTGATTGCCCAGCTGCGGAACCAGATCACCTCGGGCGAGTGGCCCGTGGGTTCGCGCATCCCCACCGAACCCGAACTGGTCGAGCAGCTGGGGGTGGCCCGTAACACCGTCCGCGAGGCGGTGCGGGCGCTCGCGCACAACGGTCTGCTCGACATCCGGCAGGGCTCGGGCACCTATGTGGTCGCCACCAGCGAGCTGGCCGGGGTGATGCACCGCCGGTTCGCGTCCGCCGATCCGCGCCACATCGCCGAGCTGCGCTCGACGCTGGAGTCGTCGGCGGCGCGCCTGGCCGCCGCCCGGCGCACCGACCGGGATCTGAAGCAGCTGGACGCCCTCATGCGGCGGCGGGAGGAGGCCTGGGCCACGGGGGACGCCGAGGCCTTCGTGGCGGCGGACGCGACGCTGCACCTGGCCGTGGTCGCCGCCTCCCACAACGAGGTGCTGACCGGGCTCTACGCCGACCTGGGCGATCTCCTGCGGGACTACCTGCGGGTCGACGTGGGTCATGAGCTGCGGCCGGAGAACCACATGGACCACGGACGGCTGGTCGAGGCGATCCGGGCCGGTGACGCCGAGACAGCCGCGGCCGAGGCCGCGAGCCACGCGCTCAGCTGCCTGGTGGACCGGGTCTGAGGGCCTGGTCCGGTGGGACGTGACCGCCGGACAGAGCGCTGCAGGCGACACGCTCCGGGCAGCGGCAGTCCTCAGGAAGCCGTGCGGTTCTCGTCGGCGTGGGTGACCCAGGCGGAGCCGACCTCTTTCCAGCAGCGGTCGTCCAGCCGTACGGTCCGCCCCGGACCCACGCCGACCGGCGCCGAGTCCGTGTCGACGTCCCACCAGCGGGCGCACTCGGTGTGCAGCTGCACGCGGTCGGCGGACGGGTACGGGTTGTGGCAGTAGGCGACGACCCGGGAGCCCTGGACCGCCGTACGGCATTCGGCGCCGGAGGGTTCGGGGTCGGGCGCGGCGGGTGCGGCCGCACCCGCGGCCCCGACGTGCCCGGCGGCGTAGAGGCCGACCGGGACGAGAAGTCCGGCGACGACCGCGGAGGCCGCCAGCAGCGACCGGGTTCGGCGATGTGTGCCACGCACAACGATCTCCTCCCCTCAGCCTGACCAGAGTCCGGTTCCTCCACATTCTGCGGTGGATCGACCAGCTTTTCGACCTGAGCGCCGGGAGGCCGTGCGGGGCACGGAAAACGGCCGTGGGGCGGCGGCGGGGGGGGGGCGCACCGCCCGGTGACCAATGGGGTGGGGGGGGGGGGCCCCAACAGTTGGCGCCCACGGGGGGTTTAAAAAAAGAAGCGGGCCGCGGAAGTGGGGGTGGTG
>NZ_JBHVWF010000188.1:0-13307 GCF_042882365.1 Streptomyces sp. NPDC058221
TCCAGCGTCAGGTCATCGGCGAAATGCCGGTCACCGGTCGCGTCGGGCACGTACTTCACACAGACAACGATCCTCAAGCTCACGCCGGCTCTCCTACTGCATCGTCATTTCCGGGCTGCCTTGTTGCACGCAGCATAGGCGCCTGATGGGGCGATTTCCGGTCGGGGCGACCCACGCTCCGACCGTAATATTACTCGCCAGTACACCCAGTGCGTGCCCTATAAGCAAGCGCTTTGCACTGTGATCTGCCCAACGCCTGACGCCCAGTGCCGCCCCGTAGTCCTCAGTCTCGCAGAGCCGTGAACCGGCCCTGGTGGTAGACCAGCGGGCGGCCGGAGCCGGCCGGGTCCCCGACCACCGCCTCGGCGATCACGATCCGGTGGTCCCCCGCCGGGATGCGCGCCACGACCCGGCAGACCAGCCAGGCCAGCACACCGTCCAGCACGGGGACGCCTTCGGGCCCGCTGCGCCAATAGGTGGACGGACCGAACCGGTCGGCGCCGCTGCGCGCGAAGGTGGCGGCCAGTTCCTGCTGGTGTTCGCCGAGTATGTGGACGCCGATGTGCCCGGCCTCCGAGACGACCGGCCAGCTGGAGGACGAGGTGCCCACGCCGAAGGAGATGAGCGGCGGCTCGGCGGCCACGGAGTTGAGGGAGGTTGCGGTGAAGCCGACCGGCCCGTCACCGGCGGCGGTGATCACGGCGACTCCGGCGGCGTGCTGCCGGAACACGGAGCGGAGGAGGTCGGGGGATGCCGTCCGGGCGTTACCGAGCTCGGGTGATGCCGTCATGGAGATGTCGTCCTTCTGCGCGTCGGGTGTGCGGGGCCGTGGATGCTCAGGCATCCGGACAGCGCGCGCTCGCGTAGCGGGCGAGATCGACGTGGACCCGGCCGTAGAGAAGGAGGACTGGCGGCATAGCGTCAGACTGACGATGCGTGGTGGGCGCAGTCAAGACCGTCCCACAAGGTGGGAGAAGCATCACGGTGCGTCATATCGCCTGCCCCAGTGCGGCCACGACGTCGACGGTGCGTGGCTGTCCGACGGCCCGCCGGACGATCCGGCCGGCCGCGTCGAGGACCAGTACGGTCGGCGTCCGGCTGATGTCGAGCGCGCGCACAAGAGTGAGATGCGCCTCGGCATCGATCTCCACGTGGGCAACGCCGTCGACCATTCCCGCCACCTCGACGAGCGTGCGCCGGGTCGCCCGGCAGGGCTGACAGAAGGCGCTGGAGAATTGGACCAGGGTGGCGCGCTTCCCCAGTTCCACGCCGAGTTGGGCGGTATCCAGCCTGTTCACCTGCGCCTGCCCGTCCACCATCGGCCTCCTTCTCAGAGCTCTACGCAAAGGGTCAGCGTCCGAGGCGGCCGGGACATTCCCCGCCCTTCCACGTGACGAGAATCTCGCGCCCCGCGCCCGCCGAGACTGGCCACCGCGTCGCGCATGGGGCACGATCGGCCCAATGCCGAAAACCTACGGCTGCGTAACTTCCGCCGGGAGAATCCTCCCCAGGCGCTGAAGAAGGGTCTTCCCCAGATGGCAGAACTCGTCTATCGGCCGGTCATCGGCGCCGCTCGCACGTTTTTCAAGGCGCTCGACCTGAAGATCGACACCCAGGGTTCGGAGCACATCCCGAAGACTGGTGGCGCGGTTCTGGTCAGCAACCACATCAGCTATCTGGACTTCATCTTCACCGGGCTCGTGTCGCTGCCGCAGAAGCGGCTCGTCCGCTTCATGGCGAAGGAGTCGGTCTTCCGGCACAAGGTCTCCGGACCGCTGATGCGCGGCATGAAGCACATCCCCGTCGACCGCAAGCAGGGCGAGGAGGCGTATGCGCACGCCCTCGCCTCGCTGCGCTCCGGTGAGATCATCGGGGTGTTCCCCGAGGCGACCATCTCGGAGTCCTTCACGCTGAAGAACTTCAAGTCGGGTGCCGCGCGACTGGCCCAGGAGGCCGGGGTGCCGCTGATCCCGATGGCACTGTGGGGAACGCAGCGGCTGTGGACCAAGGGCCGCCCGCGCAACTTCAGGCGCAGTCACATCCCGGTGACGATCCGCGTCGGCGAACCGGTGGAGGCACCCACCGACCAGTACGCGGGCGCGATCACCCGCCGTCTGCGGGAGCGTGTGCAGGAGCTGCTCGAAGCCGCCCAGCGCGCCTATCCGGTGCGCCCGAGGGATGCGAGCGACACCTGGTGGGTGCCCGCGCATCTGGGCGGTACGGCTCCGACCCCCGCCGAGGTCCGCGAGCGGAGCTGACCTCGACGACCGGTACGCGGCCCCGGCTGAAACGTCACTCCGGTGCGGGCAGCGAGGCCGGCGGCCGGACGGTGATGCGCGCTCCCGGGCTCAGCTTCTCCAGTGATTCGGCGAGTTCGGTGCCGGCCGCCTCCAGAGCGGCGGCCGGCATCGGCCCGAGGCTCTCCAGCAGGAAGAGGGCACTGACCGACTCCTCGGTGAGCCGGGTGCGTACGCCCTGCCGCCAGTTCCACCGACGGCATGTGACGCCCTCGTCGTCGCACCAGACCACTTCACCGGCCTCCGGGTGCTCCACCGTCGCGGCGCCGCCCGCGACGGTGGAGAACGGCTCCTGGCCGGTGGAGCGCACAAGCCTCATGCCGCCCTTGATGCGGTCGGCATCCTCTCCGCCGACCGGGATCAGATGGGCGACGCTGATGGCGTTGTAGAGGTCGACCAGCAGATTGATGCGCGGCAGGCCCGCATCGGTCAGCGCCCGCCTGGCGAGCGCCTCCGCGGAATTGCGGGTGCGCGAAGGCTTGGAGCCGAAGGCGGCATAGGTGTCGCGCCAGGCGGCCAGATGCGGGTCCTCGTGAGGGGCACGGCCGTCGAGCCGCTTCACCAGGCGGCGCGCGGCCTCATCAAGCAGCGCCGAACTGGTCTCGTTGCTGGGCCCGTTGACCAGCCCCTGCGCCTCGACCGCGAGGTAGGTGAAGTCCGGGGCGAGGGCTGCTACCTCGTCGGAAACGTTGATGGTCAGGGTCATCGGCTGCCTTGCCTCGGTTACGGGTCAGAGCGCGGCGGGAAGTGTCCGCCACAGCTGGGCACGGTCGACAGCGGCCCGCAGGCCGTGCAGAACCGCTGGATGCGGTGCTACATAGAGTACTGGATAGTCCATTTCATTGAACTCCGGCCGAACGGGCCAGGCCAGCCGCTCCCCATCCAGTGAGAAGCGGGTGTCGACGCCCGGCCGGTTGCCGCGCGGGTCCTGCCGGTCCCAGCGCCCTCGGCCGGGGAGCCGCAGTGCGACCAGAGCGTGGGATTTGGCGTGGCAGATGCCGTTGCGGGTCGCCAGGACATCGGAGGCGCGCCAGGTGACGCGCGTATCGCCCGAATCGGCGGAGTGGATGATGGTGTCGCGCACGAACTCGAAGGCGGCAGCCGCGTATGTGTATGCGTCCTCGGTTTCGGAACGCAGGCGCGCGGCCGTCTCCCGCACCAGCGGGTGTCCGTGGTCGATCGCCTCGTCCGCGGCGAGGTAGGCAGATACATCGGGGGCCTGCTGAATCAGCTCCATGGCCGCTGAGCGTAAATATGCGGTCGCCGGGCGTCAATGACTTTCCGGACGACCGCATATTCATGCAGTGATGGCTAGGCAGCCATCTCTTCCTTCAGCGCGAGGACGAACATGTCGACATCGTCCTCGGTGGTGTCGAAGGCGCACATCCAGCGCACGTCCCCGGCCTTCTCGTCCCAGAAGTAGAACCGGAAGCGCTTCTGCAGCCGCTCGCTCACCGCGTGGGGCAGGCGCGCGAAGACGGCGTTGGCCTGGACGGGGTGGAGGATCTCCACGCCGTCCACCGCGCGGACCCCCTCGGCGAGCCGCTGGGCCATGGCGTTGGCGTGCCGGGCGTTGCGCAGCCAGAGGTCGCCCGCGAGCAGCGCTTCGAGCTGCACGGAGACGAATCGCATCTTGGAGGCGAGCTGCATCGACAGCTTGCGCAGATGCTTCATCGCCCGGACGGCGTCGGGGTCCAGGACGACGACGGCCTCGCCGAAGATCGCCCCGTTCTTCGTCCCTCCGAAGGAGAGCACGTCGACCCCGACGGTGTTGGTGAAGGTCCGCATCGGTACGTCCAGTGAGGCCGCGGCGTTGGCTATCCGGGCCCCGTCGAGGTGAACCTTCATGCCGTGCCCGTGCGCGTGCTCGCAGATGGCGCGGATCTCGCCGGGCGTGTAGACCGTGCCGAGCTCGGTGTTCTGGGTGATCGAGACTACCTGCGGCATGGCCCGGTGCTCGTCGTCCCAGCCGTACGCCTGCCGGTCGATGAGCTCGGGCGTGAGCTTGCCGTCCTCGGTGGGCACCGTGAGCAGCTTGAGGCCGCCGACCCGCTCCGGGGCGCCGCCCTCGTCCACGTTGATGTGGGCGGACTCCGCACAGATGACCGCACCCCAGCGGTCGGTCATCGCCTGGAGCGAGACCACGTTGGCGCCGGTTCCGTTGAAGACCGGGAAGGCCTCGGCGGTGGGGCCGAAATGGCTGTGCATCACGCGCTGGAGCTGACCGGTGTACTCGTCCTCGCCGTAGGCGATCTGATGGCCGCCATTGGCGAGGGCGAGGGCCGCCAGGATCTCCGGGTGGGTTCCCGCGTAGTTGTCACTGGCGAAGCCGCGTACCTGCGGGTCGTGATGACGACGCGCGTCGGTCCTTACGGTTGCGGGGTCAGCCACAGGCGCTTTCCGTTCACTTCGGGGGCAGGCCGGTCCCAGACGCCGGCGATGGCATCGGCCAGCTCCTTGACGTCGGTGAAGCCCGCGAACTTCGCATTCGGGCGCTCGGCGCGCATCGCGTCGTGCACCAGTGCCTTGACTACCAGGATCGCAGCCGCGCTGTTCGCCCCGTCCTCGCCCCCCGCCTTGCGGAAGGCGTCCGCGAGCGCGAGGGTCCAGGCCTCGGCCGCGGCCTTCGACGCGGCGTAGGCGGCGTTGCCCGAGGTGGGCTTGCTCGCGCCGGCCGCGCTGATGAGCAGGTAGCGTCCGCGGTCGCTGCGCTGGAGACCGCCCTGGAAGGCGAGCGAGGTGCTCTGGACGGTGCGGATCAGCAGCTTCTCCAGCAGGGTCCAGTCGGCGAGGTCCGTCTCGGCGAAACCGGGGCTTCCGCGCCAGCCGCCCACGAGGTGGACCAGCCCGTCGATCCGGCCGAACTCCTTCTCCGTCCGGTCGGCCCACTCACGGGCCGCACCGAGGTCCAGCAGATCCACGGTGTCGCCGGTGACGGTGGCGCCGCCGTGGGCGTAACGAGCCGCGTCCACGGCCTCGGCGAGCCGGGTGGCGTTCGCGTCCGAGGCGACGACGACCGCGCCCGCCTCGGCGAGCCTGAGCAGCGTGGCCCGGCCGGCCGGGCCGGCTGCCCCCGCCACGGCGACCACAGCGCCCTCCAGCGCACCGCTCCCGCTGCCCTTGCCGTTCCCGTTCATGGCCACCGCCTCCTCACTCCGTGCGCTCACGCGGCCGCCTGCCCGGCGTCCGCGGCGGTGATCCCCTTGGTGGAGGCGATCACGGTCTTCAGCTTCTTGGAGAGCGCCTCATAGAACATGCTCAGGGGAAACTCGTCCGGAAGCACGTCGTCGACGAGTTTGCGGGGCGGCTGGGAGAGGTCCAGGGCGTCGGGGCCCTTGGCCCAGCGGGAGCCGGGATGCGGCGACAGATAGGTGGCGACCAGGTCGTACGCAGCGAACCAGTGGACGAGCTTGGGGCGGTCGATGCCGTCGCGGTAGAGCTTTTCGATATCGCCGCAGAGCTGGTTGGTGACCTGCGGGGCGAGCTCCCAGTCGATCTTCAGGGTGTTGTCGGTCCAGCGCACGACATCGTGCTTGTGGAGGTACGCGAAGAGCAGCTGGCCGCCGAGTCCGTCGTAGTTCCGGACGCGCTCGCCGGTGACCGGGAAGCGGAACATCCGGTCGAACAGCACGGCGTACTGCACGTCACGGCCCTGGCCGAAGCCGTCGGCCTCCAGCTTCACGGCCTCCCGGAAGGCGGTGAGGTCGCACCGCAGCTCCTCCAGGCCGTACATCCAGAACGGCTGGCGCTGCTTGATCATGAACGGGTCGAAGGGCAGGTCACCGTGGCTATGGGTGCGGTCGTGGACCATGTCCCAGAGCACGAAGGCCTGCTCGCAGCGCTGCTGGTCGCCGACCATCTCGCGGATGTCGTCGGGCAGCTCGACGCCGAGGAGCTCGACGGACGCCTCGGTGACCCGGCGGAAGCGGGCGGCCTCACGGTCGCAGAAGATGCCGCCCCAGCTGAAGCGCTCGGGGGCCTCGCGCACGGCGATGGTCTCGGGGAAGAGCACCGCGGAGTTGGTGTCGTACCCGGAGGTGAAGTCCTCGAAGGTGATGCCGCAGAACATCGGGTTGTCGTAGCGGGTCGCCTCCAGGTCGGCGAGCCACTCGGGCCAGACCATCCGGAGCACGACCGCTTCGAGGTTGCGGTCGGGGTTGCCGTTCTGCGTGTACATCGCGAAGACGACCAGGTGCTGGAGCCCGTCGGCGCGGCCCTTGGCGGGCTGGAAGGCGAGCAGCGAGTCGAGGAAGTCCGGCACGCCGAAGCCGTCGGACGCCCAGCGGCGCAGGTCCGTGACGAGGGCCCGGTGGTAGGCGGCGTCGTGCGGGAGCAGCGGGGAGAGCTGCTCGACCGCCGCGGTGACGCGCTCCAGCGTCGCGGTGGCGACCGTCGGCTTGGGGGCGTCCTCGGCCCCGAAGTCGATGGAGCCGTCCTTCGACTGCCAGGGGCGGATCTCCTCCACGGCATTCTTGAGCGCGGGCCAGGCCGGGTGCTCGACCACCCGCTGGGCGGCAGCTATGCCGTCGGCAGTGACATCGTGCACAAGAATTTCCGTCATAACACTTCCTCCACGGGAGAACCTCGCGTCAAGCAACCGTATCCATGTGCGGTTCCCCGAGACAAGTGGGCACCTGAAAATTATCCTGCCCAACCCCATGGTCACCGCGATTTTTCCTGTCACTCAGCGTCGCGACACTCGCTTCATTGCGAGCAGGTCCCCCCGGGGCGACCGGGAACGGCCAAGCGCACGCAGCGTTCGCACACCCGCCCGGCAAGGCCGGGCGGGACACGCCCACCCACGAGTGACGCAGCTCGCGGAGGACGCACCGGTGCCGATAGGACGGACGGCGTCAGCCCCTCCCGTACCGCTCTGGAGTATCGCCGCGTGAGTATCCGTGCCGTCCTGGTCGCAGCCGTCGTCACCGGGTTCCTGCTCGGCGCAGCCGACGTCCAGGGGCATGGCGCCCCGCTCCCCCGCCCGGCCGCCCCGCTCGCAGGAACGGGACATTAGGCTGCCGGATTGCGGTCATGCCGTAGTGCCGCGTGGGTAGGAGCAGCACGCGGGTAGACGCCGTCGACGGAAGCGAGAGTGCCTTGTCTTTTCTCACCATCGGTCATCGCGGGGTGATGGGTGTCGAACCGGAGAACACCCTGCGTTCGTTCGTCCACGCCGAGCAGGCCGGGATGGACCTCATCGAACTGGACCTTCACCTGAGCAAGGACGGCGCCCTCGCCGTCATGCACGACGCCGACGTGGACCGCACGACCGACGGCAAGGGCCCGATCGCGGAGAAGACGATGGCCGAGCTGCGTGAGCTCGACGCCGGACAGGGCGAGCGGGTGCCGGTCTTCGAAGAGGTCCTGGACACCGTGGGATCCGCGATGCAGGCGGAGATCAAGGACGTGGCGGCCGCCCGCACCCTGGCGGAGGTGATGCGACGGCGCGATCTCGTCGAGCGGGTCGAGGTGATCTCGTTCCACGACGAGGCCATCGCCGAGATCGCGCAGCTGGTGCCGGGGGTGCGCACGGCACTCGTCGCGAGCCGCTGGGGAGACGACGTGGTGGACCGCGCGAAAGCGGTGGGCGCCACCCGGCTCGTGCTGAACGTCCGGCGCATCACCCTGGAGCTGGTCGAGAAGGCGCACGCCGAGGGGCTGACGGTCGTCGGCTGGGTGGTCAACACCCAGGACCATCTGCGGCTGGCCCGCGGGCTCGGGCTCGACGGCGCGACGACCGACTTCCCGGAGATCCGCCGCGCGGGCCGCTTCACCGCCTGATCGTCCGCGTAGCCGGCCCTCAGCCCGTCGGCAGGTCCTTGACCAGCAGCTCGAAGGCCAGATCGTCGCGCTGCGGGATGCCGAAGCGCTCATCGCCGTACGGGAAGGGGCTCAGCTCCCCCGTGCGGCGGTAGCCGCGGCGCTCGTACCAGGCGATCAGGTCGTCCCTGACCGAGATCACGGTCATGTGCATCTCGCGCACGCCCCAGCCCTCCCGGACGGCGCGCTCGGCCTCGGCGATGATCAGCTTGCCGAGGCCCGCGCCCTGGAGCGCCGGGCGGACCGCGAACATACCGAAGTACGCCGCCTCACCGCGGTGTTCGAGCTGACAGCAGGCGACCGGCTCGCCGTCGCTCTCCACCACCAGCAGCCGGCTTCCGGGATTCTCCACCACGTCGCGCACTCCCTGCGGGTCGGTGCGCTGCCCCTGCAGGATGTCCGCCTCGGTGGTCCACCCGGCGCGGCTGGAGTCGCCGCGGTAGGCGGACTGGATGAGCTCCACGAGCGCGGGCACATCCGCGTCGGTCGCGTCCCGGAAGGTCAGCTCTCCCGGGTCCCGGGGCGGGGCGGTGTCCATGAGTGCTCTCCGTTTCTCTGCTGGGACCGTGCCGCAGCTTCTCTGCCGAGACCGTGCCACGGCAGCGTATCCCCATGCTCGTGAGCCTAGGCTCACGAGCATGGTTCATGTGCTGAGCAGCCGGATCCTGTTGCGTCCCACGGATCCCGAACGGTCACGTGCGTTCTACGGGGAGTGCCTCGGGCTGCCCGTCTACCGGGAGTTCGGCACCGGTCCCGAGCGCGGGACGGTCTACTTCCTGGGCGGCGGCTTCCTGGAACTCTCCGGGCGCGGGGACGCGCCACCGGCTCCCGGGCTGATGCTGTGGCTCCAGGTGGCCGACGTACGGGCGGCGCACGCGGAGGTGTCGGCCCGCGGGGCCGAGGTGCTGCGGGAGCCGCGACGGGAGCCCTGGGGGCTCGACGAAATGTGGATCTCCGATCCGGACGGGGTCCGCATCGCCGTCGTGGAGGTCCCCGGGGATCATCCGCTGCGCTTCCGGCCCTGACATTCCGGGCCCCCGCACCTGGCCCATCGCAATACACCCCCCTCGCGCGCTCCCCCAGTACCCCAGTGCGCCGCGTACGCACATCCGCCCCCGGGCATCGACTAGGCGATGGCGATGCCCGTCGCCCGGGGGAGGTCCGCTGTGCATGGTCAGGCGATGTCCGGCTGGCTGCTGATGGCGTTGTGCGCGCTGACGGGTGCGTACTGCCTGCTGCGCGCCCGCACCGGGGCCGCGCAGGAGCGCAGGGCGGCGCGCGCGGAGGCGCTGATGGGCTTCGGCATGGCCGCGATGGCGGTGCCCGCCGCGGTCTTCGCCCCGCCCGCCTGGGGATGGGCGGCCTACGCGGCACTGTTCGGCGTCGCGGCACTGCGCGCTCTCTGGTTCTCCCGCCGCAGCGGTCACCATCTGCATCATCTGGTCGGCTCGTCGGCGATGGTCTACATGGCCGTCGTGATGGCGGGTCCGGGCGGAGCGGGGCACGGCGGCCACGCATCGCACGCCATGGCCGCCGCAGGGGGCACCCCCCTGCTGACCGGGCTGCTCCTGGCGTACTACGCCGTCTATGTGCTGCGCTCGGGCGCCCGGCTGATCCCGGTGGCCGCGGCCACCACCGGGGGCGGGGCCCTGGCGGGCGGGCCCCCGCCGGCAGGCTGGGCCGCCCGGCCCGAGCTGGCGCTGGCATGCCGTCTGACCATGGGGATATCGATGTTCGCGATGCTGCTCACCCTGTGAGACAGCGGGCCCGGCAAACCGTGTCCTACGTCACTTGGCGAGCGCAGCCATACCCGTGCGTGCCGCGCCCCTCATAGGCTGACGCCATGTTGGTCTCCCTCGCGCTGCTGCTGCTCGGTGCAATGGCCGCCGTCGTGACCCCGCGGCTGATGGCGCGGGCCGAATGGCCGGAGCGCGAGCCCGTTGTGGCGCTGTGGGTGTGGCAGTGCGTGGTGGCCGGCGTGCTGCTCTCCTTCGCTCTGTCCATGACGTTCAGCGCGGCCGCGGCCTGGCAGGCGGTGCGCGGGCATGTATTCGCGCCCGCGCCGCGCGCCGTCGTGGAGGCCTACGCCCTTGTGGCGTACGGGCCGTGGTCGGCCGTGATGGCCGTGCTGCTGGCCCTCGGCGGACTGTGGACGGCTGCGATGCTGACCCGCGAGATCCACCGCGCGGCGGTGCGGCGCAGGCGGCGCAGAGCTGAACTCCTGGTGCGTTCCCCGCTGCTGCCGGGCGAGGAGCCCGGCAGTGAACGGCTCGTGGTGCTGGAGGGGGAGCGCCCCGACGCCTGGTGGCTGCCCGGTGCGGCGCCCCAACTGGTCATCACCACGGCGGCGCTGGGCAGGCTGAAGGGACGTCAGCTGGACGCCGTGCTCGCGCATGAGCAGGGCCACGCGAAGGCGCGCCACGACTGGCTGCTGAACTGCTCCGCCGCGCTGGCGTCCGGATTCCCGCAGGTACCGGTCTTCGCGGCGTTCCGCGGCGAGATGCACCGCCTCGTCGAGCTGGCCGCCGACGACGTGGCGTCACGGCGCTTCGGCCGGCTGACAACCGCCCTGGCGCTTGTCGAACTCAACGAGGAGCGGGGCGTCTTCGGCCCCTGTCCGACACCGGACGCGCAGGTGCCGCTCCGCGTCAACCGGCTGCTGGAGCCCGCGGGGCGGCTCACCGCCGGCCGCCGGCTGCGGCTGACCGCGGCGGCCGCGCTGGTACCGGCGATTCCGCTGCTGGTCGCACTCGTCCCGGCGCTCAGCGCCCTGAGCTGACGGCCGCACCGCGCCGGTCCGCGGGACACACCCTGCGGGACCGGCGACGGCCGCACCGCGCCGGTCCGCGGGACACACCCTGCGGGACCGGCGTACGGAGATGGCCCGCCGCGCCTCTCGTCGACGAGGATCCCTCCATGCACCGCTCCCCGCTCCTCTCCCGTCCGGGCCGCGTCCGGACCTCCCTGCAGCCCCTGTGGACAGGGGCCGTCTGTGCGCTCCTCACCGTGGTTCTGCTGGTCATGGTCGCCGCGCGGTGGTCCCCGCTGATACGCCTGGACCGTACGGTTTCCGACTGGTTGCACCGGCGGGCGGTGACGGAGCCCGCCCTCGTCCACGCCAACCGGGTGCTGACGGACTGGCTGTGGGACCCCTGGACCATGCGTGCGCTGGTCGCCGTCGCCGTGGTGGCGCTGTGGTGGCACGGCGCCCGGCTGCTCGCCGGATGGGTGGCGGCGACGACCGTGCTCTCCAGCCTGCTGCAGCAGGGGATCAAGGCCGCTGTCGGCCGGGAGCGCCCCCGGTGGCCGGACCCGGTGGACTCCGCCCACTACGCGGCGTTCCCCTCCGGGCACGCGATGACTGCGGTGGTGAGCTGCGTCCTGCTTCTGTGGCTGCTGCGCCGGCACGGCTCCGGACCCCGGATGTGGCGGGCGGCCCTGGCAGCGGCGTGGATCTCGGTGCTCGGGGTCGGTCTCACCCGGCTCTATCTGGGCGTGCACTGGCCGTCGGACGTACTGGGCGGCTGGCTGCTGGGCGCGGCACTGACCGCCTTCGCTGTGGCCGCATTCGACCGGTACGAGTCGCGCGAACGGCCTTCGCCCGGCGTCTGAACAGGCCTCCTTGCCGCCTCGCCGGTGCATCGGCGAGGATCGGGGCCATGCCGATCAAGGGTGTTCTCTTCGACTTCTCCGGCACGCTGTTCCGGATCGAGTCGGTACGGTCCTGGCTCGCCGCCGCCCTCGCCGAGCGAGGTCTCAGCGTGAACGAGGCCGACTTCGACCGGTACGCACGGGAGCTGGAGGCCGCCGGCGCGCTCCCGGGCGGCCCCGGCCCGCAGCGGGTGCCCGGACATCTGGCCGAGGCCTGGGCCTCCCGTGACCGGAGCGCGCGTCTGCACCGGGCGGCCTACACCGGCCTGGCCCGCCAGGTCGCCCTGCCGGACCCCGGGCTGTACGACGCGCTGTACGACCGGCACCGGACCCCGGCGGCGTGGTGCCCGTACCCGGACGCGGCGGAGGTGCTGGGCGGACTGGCCGGCAGCGGCGTTCGCGTGGGCGTCGTCAGCAACATCGGATGGGATCTGCGGCCGGTCTTCCGGGCGCACGGTCTGGACCCCTTCGTCGACGCCTATGTGCTGTCCTTCGAGCACGGAGTCCAGAAGCCGGACGCACGGCTCTTCCACAGCGCCTGCACACTTCTTGGACAGAATCCGACGGATGTGGTGATGGTCGGAGACGACCGGCACGCGGACAGCGGGGCCGCCGCGCTCGGCTGCGAGGTGCGGTTCGTGGACCACGCACCGGTGACGGAACGGCCCTCCGCGCTACGGGAGCTCGGATTGGCGCCCGAGGTTGCCTGAAGAGCATGTGAGAGATGTCCCTTGCGCCCAATGGGTCGGATAGTCACATCATGGCCTTAGCCTGGTACGCATGTCCCCGACTCCGCGCCCGCCCGGTTCTGCGCGTTCCGCCGCAGTGGTGAATGAAGACATTCGCCAACTGTGGCAGCGCTCGGGCGGATGCCTGTCCCCGGAGGACGAGGAGCAGTACCAGCGGCTGCTGGTCGAGTGGGCCGCCGCCACCGGCGGCAACGCCAGGTCCGCGGCCTGACCGGTGTCCCGGCGGGCCGCCCGCTCCCCCTCCGCCCGCCTCCGTGATCTGCTCCGGGGCCGGGTTTCCGATTCGCTGTGCGGCGGTCGCCTGCACGTCGCACCCTGGAGGCATGACTTCTCCCCCGATCGTGATCTTCCGCCCGTCCCCGTCGGGCGGACGACGCGTCACCGTGCACCGCGACGGGCGGGTCCAGATACTCGGCCTCGCGCACTCCGATCACGATGTGATCGTGTTCCTGGAGGGTGCGGGGCTCGACGAGCCCGAGCGGATACTGGACAGCCCCGAGTGGGTCGAGTGGCGGGGCGGTCGGGCGCATCGGTACGAGGCGGCCTGAGACATCTGGTTCCGGCGATCCCCTGCGCCGCCGGAACCAGCGGTCACCCGGCGGGCCCGGGTCGACGGGCCGGACCCGCCCGCGGCAGGCAGCAGGCCCGCACGGGGGTACCGCATGTCCCGGCGCGGTCCGTCGGTCAATGAACCGTCACGACAGGTGAAGCACCGGTCCCGCCGGGTGTCGGACTCCCCGGCGGGACCGGTGCGCGGCCGGGGCCGCGGGGCCTGGTCCACCCCCACGGC
>NZ_JBHVWF010000189.1:0-13083 GCF_042882365.1 Streptomyces sp. NPDC058221
CCCGCGGCGACCCGTCCTTGCGGAGGGTCGCCAGTACGTGGTGCTTGTACTGCTGGAAGCGCTGTCGCACGGTGTCGGCGAAGTCCGGCTCCGCGGTTCGGAAGTCTGTCCAGGAACTCGATGTCATGCGTTCATCGAACTCCGTATACCCGACATCTCCTGTCCTGTTTTCGCCGGAGGTTTCGCGGACCACCCGATCGGACGGCGCCCTCAGGGCCTGCGGGCCGCGAGCGTGATCAGCGCCGCGTAGCCCTGTGTCCGCAGCACGCACGGCGCCGGCCCCCTCAGCAACACCGCGTCGTAGCAGTCGAGTCCGGTGTCCGTGCCGTCGACGACGGCGCCGTCCTCCAGCGCGACGGCCAGCACGGACCCGCCTTCCGGCGCGGTCAGCCGGAGGGTGCCGCGTACCACCGCCACCTCCGCCCTCGTGCGGTCCCTGCGGTACATCACGTTGAGATTGACGACCGGGCCCGCCAGCAGCCGGCCGTCGGTCTCCAGGTCGCCGGGGAAGTCGTGGGGCCAGTACGGCTCGTCGACGATGTGGTGCTCGCCGCCGACCATCAGGTCCATCCCGGCGCCCTGCACCACGGTCAGGGTGCGGTCGACGCCCGGGAACACGGAGAAGGGCCCGTCCACGGTCACGTCCGCCAGGCTGACCCGCCAGTCGAAGGTGTCCGTCGCGGCGCCGGGGGACGCGGCGATCTCGCGGGTGACTCCCCCGCCGTTCTTCCAGGGGGTCTGCGTGCGGCCGGCCGCACGCAGGATCCGGAACGCCTCGGAGGTCATGCGGGTTCTCCAGTCTCGACGGGTTCGGGGCCCCGAGCCTAATCCCGGGTGCTCCCCGGCCCCCGGTGTTCGCTATCTTGATCGCCGCCGCCACCCACCGGCCGCTCTTGCCCGTCCACTGATGAAGGAGCCGGCCATGGAGGCCGCCGCCACCACCTGTTTTCGCCATCCCTCGTACGAGACCGGGGTGAGCTGCACCCGCTGCGAACGCTTCATCTGCCCGGACTGCATGCGCGAGGCGGCCGTCGGCCACCACTGCGTCGAGTGCGTGAAGGAGGGCCGGCGTTCGGTGCGACAGCCGCGCACGGTGTTCGGCGGGGCGGTGTCCCGGGGCGCGGTGCCGATCGTCACTTATGTACTGATGGGCCTCAACATACTCGCGTACGTGGGTGAGTTGATCCGCCCGGACATAGTCGACCGGTTCGGGATGACCGGCGCGGGGCTGGTCGGACCGGACGGCAGCCGGTACATCTACACGGGCATCGACTTCCACAGCGTCGATGTGATCGGGGTGGTGGACGGCGAGTGGTACCGGCTGCTGACCGGGGCCTTCCTGCACCTGCCGCCGGGCGAGTCCTCCTTCGGTTCGCTGCCGTTCGGGGTGCTGCACATCGTCTTCAACATGTACGCGCTGTGGAATCTGGGCCGGGTGGTCGAGGCGCAGCTGGGCCGGGTCCGGTATCTCGTGCTGTACCTGCTGTCCGCGCTGGGCGGCTCGGTCCTGGTGTATCTGATCGCGCCGCTCGACAACTCGGTGGGGGCATCGGGTGCGGTGTTCGGCCTGGCGGCGTCGTTCTACGTCATCAGCCGGCGGCTGGGCCGGGACATGCGGGCAGTGAACAGGTTCCTGGCCGGGTTCCTGGTCTGGATGGTGATCTCCGCCGGGTTCACCTCGTGGCAGGGGCACCTGGGCGGGCTGCTGACCGGCGCCGCCGTGACGGTGGTGTACGCGTACGCCCCGGCGCAGCGCCGTACGACGGTCCAGGCGGCCGTGTGCGTGGTGGTGTTCGCCGTGCTGATGCTGCTGGTGGTCCTCAAGACGTCCGCGCTGACGGGCTGAGTCCCGCGGGCACCGCGGTGTCCGCGGGACCCGCCCCTGGATGCGCCACGGCGCCTGCCGAATCGTCCGGTCGGGGACGGGCAGGCGCCGCGTTCAGTTCCGTACGCCTTTGTACGGGACGTCTGGTTGTGCCGTGATCAGACCATCATGGAACGGTCCGTCGGGCGGATCGGGGCCGGCAGTGCGCTGGCCCCGGTCAGGAAGCGGTCCACGCCGCGTGCCGCGGAGCGGCCCTCGGCGATGGCCCACACGATGAGGGACTGGCCTCGGCCGGCGTCACCGGCGACGAAGACACCGTCCACGTTCGTAGCGTACTGGTCGTCGCGGGCGACGTTGCCACGGGCGTCGAGTTCCAGGCCGAACTGCTGAACCAGACCGTTGGCCTGGTCGGTGCCGGTGAAGCCCATGGCGAGGGTGACCAGCTGCGCCGGGATGACCCGCTCGGTGCCGGTCTTCTGCTCCAGCTTGCCGTCCTTGAACTCCACCTCGATGAGGTGGAGCGACTGGACGTTGCCGTCCTCGTCGCCCTCGAAGTGGGTGGTGGAGACGGAGTAGATCCGCTCGCCGCCCTCCTCGTGCGCGGAGGTGACCTTGTAGAGCATCGGGAAGGTCGGCCAGGGCTGGTTGGCGTTCCGGTCCTCGCCCGGCCGGGGCATGATCTCCAGCTGGGTGACGGAGAGCGCGCCCTGCCGGTGGGCGGTGCCGACGCAGTCGGCGCCGGTGTCGCCGCCGCCGATGACGACGACGTGCTTGCCCTCGGCGGTGATCGGGGAGACCGTCAGGTCGCCCTCCTGCACCTTGTTGGCGAGCGGCAGGTACTCCATCGCGAAGTGCACGCCGTTCAGCTCACGGCCCGGGACGGGCAGATCGCGGGAGACCGTGGCACCGGCGGCGATGACGACGGCGTCGTAGCGGCGGCGCAGCTTGGCTGCGTCGACGTCCGTGCCGACCTCGACCTCGGTGCGGAACTTGGTGCCTTCCGCGCGCATCTGCTCGATGCGGCGGTTGATGTGCGACTTCTCCATCTTGAACTCGGGGATGCCGTACCGCAGGAGGCCCCCGATCCGGTCCGCGCGCTCGTAGACGGCGACCGTGTGGCCGGCGCGGGTCAGCTGCTGGGCGGCGGCGAGCCCGGCCGGGCCTGAGCCGATGACGGCCACAGTCTTGCCGGAGAGGCGCTCGGGCGGCTGCGGGGTGACGTCGCCGCGGTCCCACGCCTGGTCGATGATGGAGACTTCGACGTTCTTGATGGTGACGGCGGGCTGGTTGATGCCGAGCACACACGCCGACTCGCACGGGGCGGGGCAGAGCCGCCCGGTGAACTCCGGGAAGTTGTTCGTGGCGTGCAGGCGCTCGGACGCGGCGGTCCAGTCCTCGCGGTAGGCGTAGTCGTTCCACTCGGGGATGAGGTTTCCGAGCGGACAGCCCTGGTGGCAGAACGGGATGCCGCAGTCCATGCAGCGGCCGGCCTGCTTGCTGACGATCGGCAGCAGCGAGCCCGGAACGTAGACCTCGTTCCAGTCCTTGACGCGCTCGTCCACGGGGCGGGTCTTGGCGACCTCGCGGCCGGTGGTCAGGAAGCCCTTGGGGTCAGCCATTGGTCGCCGCCTCCATCATCTTCTCGGTGGTCTCCTGCTCGGAGAGACCGGCGAGCTCAGCGGCGTCCTTGGCGGCGAGCACTGCCTTGTAGGTGGACGGGATGATCTTGCTGAAGCGGGACGCGCCACCGGCTGCGCTGTCCCACTCGGCCAGGAGCTTCTCGGCGACCGTGGATCCGGTCTCCTCCTGGTGGCGGCGCACGACGTCGTGCAGCCACTGCTTGTCGGTGTCGGAGAGCTCTTCGACGGCGCCGAGGTTCCCGACGTTGACGTGGTCGCGCTTGAGGTCGATGACGTAGGCGACGCCGCCCGACATGCCGGCCGCGAAGTTGCGTCCGGTCTCGCCGAGGACGACGGCGTGTCCGCCGGTCATGTACTCGCAGCCGTGGTCGCCCACGCCTTCGGAGACGACCGTGGCGCCGGAGTTGCGGACGCAGAAGCGCTCACCGGTCCGGCCGCGAAGGAACAGTTCGCCGCCGGTGGCGCCGTAGGCGATGGTGTTGCCCGCGATGGTGGAGTACTCGGCGAGGTGGTCGGCGCCGCGGTCCGGGCGGACGATGACGCGGCCGCCGGAGAGGCCCTTGCCGACGTAGTCGTTGGCGTCGCCCTCCAGGCGCAGCGTCACACCGCTGGGGAGGAAGGCGCCGAAGGACTGGCCCGCGGAGCCGGTGAAGGTGATGTCGATGGTGTCCTCGGGCAGGCCCGCACCGCCGAACTTCTTCGTGACCTCGTGGCCGAGCATGGTGCCGACGGTCCGGTTGATGTTGCGGATCGCGATCTGCGCGCGGACCGGCTGGGCGGCCTCGGCGCTGTCGGCCTTCAGGGCGTCGGCGGCGAGCTTGATCAGCTCGTTGTCGAGGGCCTTGGCCAGACCGTGGTCCTGCTCGGTGTTCCGGTGCCGGGCGGCGTCCTCGGGCAGCTCGGGCACGTGGAAGAGCGGCTTGAGGTCGAGGCCCTGCGCCTTCCAGTGCGTGATCGCACGGTCGGTGTCCAGCAGCTCGGCGTGGCCGACGGCCTCTTCGATCGTACGGAAGCCGAGCTCGGCGAGGATCTCGCGGACTTCCTGGGCGATGAACTCGAAGAAGTTGACGATGTACTCGGCCTTGCCGGAGAACCGGTCCCGCAGGACCGGGTTCTGGGTGGCGATCCCGACCGGGCAGGTGTCCAGGTGGCAGACGCGCATCATGACGCAGCCGGAGACGACGAGCGGCGCGGTCGCGAAACCGAACTCCTCGGCGCCCAGCAGTGCGGCGATGACGACGTCGCGGCCGGTCTTGAGCTGGCCGTCGGTCTGCACGACGATGCGGTCGCGCAGCCCGTTGAGCAGCAGCGTCTGCTGGGTCTCGGCGAGGCCGAGCTCCCAGGGTCCGCCCGCGTGCTTCAGCGAGGTGAGCGGGGAGGCGCCCGTTCCGCCGTCGTGGCCGGAGATGAGGACGACGTCCGCGTGCGCCTTGGAGACACCGGCGGCGACCGTGCCGACGCCGACCTCGGAGACCAGCTTCACGTGGATGCGGGCCGCCGGGTTGGCGTTCTTGAGGTCGTGGATCAGCTGAGCCAGGTCCTCGATGGAGTAGATGTCGTGGTGCGGCGGCGGGGAGATCAGGCCGACGCCCGGGGTGGAGTGCCGGGTCTTGGCGACCCACGGGTAGACCTTGTGGCCGGGCAGCTGGCCGCCCTCGCCGGGCTTGGCACCCTGCGCCATCTTGATCTGGATGTCGTCCGCGTTGACCAGGTACTCGCTGGTGACACCGAAGCGGCCGGAGGCGACCTGCTTGATGGAGGAGCGGCGTGCCGGGTCGTAGAGACGGTCGGCGTCCTCGCCGCCCTCTCCGGTGTTGGACTTGCCGCCCAGCTGGTTCATGGCGATGGCGAGGGTCTCGTGCGCCTCGCGCGAGATCGAGCCGTACGACATGGCGCCGGTGGAGAAGCGCTTGACGAGGTCGGCGACGGACTCGACCTCGTCGATGTCGATCGCCTCGCGGTCCGACTGGAAGCCGAACAGGCCGCGGAGCGTCATCAGCCGCTCGGACTGCTCGTTCACCCGGTCCGTGTACTTCTTGAAGATGTCGTAGCGGCGGTTGCGGGTGGCGTGCTGGAGGCGGAAGACCGTCTCCGGGTCGAACAGGTGCGGTTCGCCCTCGCGGCGCCACTGGTACTCGCCGCCGATCTCCAGCGCGCGGTGCGAGGCGGAGATGCCGGAGGCGGGGTAGCCCTTGGCGTGCCGGGCGGCGACCTCCTTGGCGACGACGTCGAGCCCGGCGCCGCCGATCTTGGTGGCGGTGCCGTTGAAGTACCGGTCGACGAAGGACTGGTCGAGGCCGACGGCCTCGAAGACCTGGGCGCCGCGGTAGGAGGCGACGGTGGAGATGCCCATCTTGGACATCACCTTCAGGACGCCCTTGCCCAGCGCGTAGATGAGGTTGCGGATGGCCTGCTCGGCCTCGATGCCCTCGATGAAGGTGCCGGCCCTGACGAGGTCCTCGACGGACTCCATGGCCAGGTACGGGTTGACCGCGGCGGCGCCGAAGCCGATCAGCAGCGCGACGTGGTGCACCTCGCGGACGTCACCGGCCTCGACCAGCAGCCCCACCTGGGTGCGCTGCTTGGTGCGGATGAGGTGGTGGTGGACGGCCGAGGTGAGCAGCAGCGACGGGATCGGCGCGTGCTCGGCGTCGGAGTGCCGGTCGGACAGGACGATCAGGCGGGCGCCGTCCTCTATGGCGGCGTCGACCTCGGTGCAGATCTCCTCGATCCGCGCGGCGAGCGCCTCGCCACCGCCGCCGACCCGGTAGAGGCCGGAGAGCGTGGCGGCCTTCATACCCGGCATGTCGCCGTCGGCGTTGATGTGTATGAGCTTGGCCAGCTCGTCGTTGTCGATCACCGGGAACGGCAGCGTGACGCTGCGACACGCGGCGGCGGTCGGCTCCAGGATGTTGCCGGCCGGGCCGAGCGTGGAGCGCAGCGAGGTGACGAGCTCCTCGCGGATGGCGTCCAGCGGCGGGTTGGTGACCTGCGCGAACAGCTGGGTGAAGTAGTCGAAGAGCAGCCGGGGGCGCTCGGACAGTGCGGCGATCGGTGAGTCCGTGCCCATGGAGCCGAGCGGTTCGCCGGCGGTGCGGGCCATCGGGGCGAGGATGACGCGGAGCTCTTCCTCGGTGTAGCCGAAGGTCTGCTGGCGGCGGGTGACGGAGGCGTGCGTGTGGACGATGTGCTCCCGCTCGGGGAGGTCCTCCAGCTCGATCTCGCCGGTCTCCAGCCAGTCCTGGTAGGGCTGCTCGGCGGCGAGGGACGCCTTGATCTCGTCGTCCTCGATGATGCGGTGCTCGGCGGTGTCGACGAGGAACATCTTGCCGGGCTGCAGGCGGCCCTTGCGGACGACCTTGGCGGGGTCGATGTCCAGGACACCGACCTCGGAGGAGAGCACGACGAGTCCGTCGTCGGTGACCCAGTAGCGGCCGGGGCGCAGACCGTTGCGGTCGAGGACCGCGCCGACCTGGACGCCGTCGGTGAAGGTGACGCAGGCCGGGCCGTCCCAGGGCTCCATCATCGTGGAGTGGTACTGGTAGAAGGCGCGCCGGGCCGGGTCCATGGAGGCGTGGTTCTCCCACGCCTCCGGAACCATCATCAGCACCGAGTGCGGCAGCGAGCGGCCACCGAGGTGGAGCAGCTCCAGGACCTCGTCGAAGGAGGCGGAGTCGGAGGCGTCCGGGGTGCAGACGGGGAAGATCCGTTCCAGCTGCTCCGTACCGAAGAAGCTGGAGGCGAGCTGGGACTCGCGGGCCTTCATCCAGTGGCGGTTGCCCTTGACCGTGTTGATCTCGCCGTTGTGCGCGACGAAGCGGTACGGGTGGGCGAGCGGCCAGCTCGGGAAGGTGTTGGTGGAGAAGCGCGAGTGGACCAGCGCGACCGTGGTGGCGAAACGGGCGTCGGAAAGGTCCGGGAAGAACGGCTCCAGCTGCCCGGTGGTGAGCATGCCCTTGTAAACGATCGTGCGGGCGGAGAGCGACGGGAAGTAGACCCCGGTCTCACGCTCGGCGCGCTTGCGCAGTACGAAGGCCTTGCGGTCCAGGACGATGCCGGTGCTCTCACCGTCCGCGACGAAGAGCTGACGGAACTCGGGCATGGTGGCGCGGGCGCCGTTGCCGAGGATGTCGGGGGTGACCGGGACGTCGCGCCAGCCGAGGACCTTCAGGCCTTCTTCGGCGGCGATCTTCTCCAGGTCACGGACCGCCGCGGCGGAGTCGTCGGCGGGCAGGAAGGCGATACCGACGGCGTAGGCACCGGCCTCGGGGAGGTCGAAGGGGACCTCGGCGCGGAGGAAGGCGTCCGGGACCTGGAGCAGGATTCCGGCTCCGTCACCGGAGTCGGGCTCGGATCCGGTGGCGCCGCGGTGTTCGAGGTTGCGCAGTACGGTCAGCGCCTGCTCGACCAGCTCGTGGCCGGCCACACCGGTCAGAGTGGCGACGAACCCGACACCGCAGGCGTCGTGCTCGTTGCGGGGGTCGTACATCCCCTGAGGGGCGGGGCGACCGTCCATGGGCGACCAGGCGTCGGTGCGCATCGGCTCTCCCGTCGTCGTCGTGGCATATGAGCAGCCGAGGGACGACGTTGGCCCTCTGCGAAATTTCGTGCAGATTACATGATGGGACGCTTCTCAAGAAGCGGATAGCTCGTTCCAACATACGGACACCGCGGAGGCGGTGGAGTGGGTCGCAGTCGGAGGATCGGCGCCCGGGAGACCGCAAGGAGCAGGCGTCGTTGCCTGCGGTGTCTACGGCTCATGCCCGGCGGCAAAGGAAACGAAACCGCCGAGTAATGACTACTTATTCGCAGTCCTGCATAGAGTCTCATTTTACGTCGCGCGCGACCGATCCGCCCAGTGGCGGCGATCAGGACGTACGTCACACAGATGGCGCACACGTTACGGCCACGTGCACCGGCAAGGGTGCACGTGGCCGTGGAACGTACGAGGTGCGGGGGTCAGCCTCCGACGGCGACACCGAACAGCATGCCCAGACCGTAGGTGACCGCGGCAGCGGCACCACCGAGCACCAGCTGGCGCAGTCCGCTGAACCACCAGCTGCGGGCCGTCACCCTGGCGACCACGGCGCCGCAGCCGAAGAGCCCGACGAGGGCGAGCAGCACGGCCGGCCACAGCGCGCTCGCGCCGAGGAGATACGGCAGCAGGGGCAGCAGGGCGCCCAGCGCGAAGGCGCCGAACGAGGACACGGCGGCGACGAGCGGCGAGGGCAGATCGCCCGGGTCTATGCCGAGCTCCTCACGGGCGTGGATCTCCAGAGCCTGCTCCGGGTCGCGCGACAGCTGCCGGGCGACCTCGCGAGCGAGGCCACGTTCGACACCGCGGGACTCGTAGAGTTCGGCGAGCTCCCGCTCCTCGTCCATCGGGTGCTTGCGCAACTCCCGTCGCTCGACGTCGAGTTCGGCCTCGACGAGCTCGCGCTGCGAGGCGACGGAGGTGTATTCGCCGGCCGCCATCGAGAAGGCACCGGCGGCCAGACCGGCCAGACCGGTGATCACGATCGTCCGGTGCGACACGTCACCGCCCGCGACACCGGTCATCAGGGCGAGGTTGGAGACCAGACCGTCCATGGCACCGAACACCGCCGGCCGCAGCCAGCCGCCGTTCACATCGCGGTGGGTGTGGTTGTCCCGGTGCGCCTCGTGCAGTACGGCGTCGGTCTCGATGATGGACACAGCTCTCCCCTTCTCCCGGAGGGGTGTTCACCCGCTCCGGCCCCGCTCGACACCCTCGAAAGTACGCACGAAAAATGGCCCCCGCCAGCAAGGCAGGCCGTACTTACCACTGTCTGTGACGACATAGGTACGGCTTGCCTTGCTGTTCGAAGACCGTCATCCGAGTGGCCCTTTTGTGGTGATTATCGGCCTCTGTCGGGGCTCCGCGTGGCACAGATCCCACAGGTACGAGAACTGGCTCGGTACGAGCGAAGGGTCGACGCGATGGAGCTGATCGCAGGAAATCCGGCAGCGCCGCGGACGAACGGCACGCAGGCGGCGGCAGGGGAAGCGGCGGTCCGGGGCGAAACGCCCCGGGGCGGTCCGGGTGACCGGGCCAGGGGCTCGTTGCTGGGCCTCGCGGTCGGCGACGCGCTGGGCGCACCCGCGGAGAACATGCGGCCCTCCGAGATCCGCCGCCGCTGGGGCCGGATCGAGGGCTTCGTGAGCGACGACCCCGCGGGCACCGACGACACGGAGTACGCGATCTTCTCCGGGCTGCTGCTGGCCCGGCACGGTTCGGCGCTGACCGTCACCCATGTCGAGCGGGCCTGGCGGCTGTGGATCGCCGATCTGGACGAGGGACCGTTCCGCGGAGCCGGTTTCAGTGAGCGCGGCACCCTGGAGAACCTGCGCCGGGGACTGGCCGCCCCGATCTCCGCCCAGCACCGGCACGCCTGGAGCGACGGTCTGGCGATGCGGGCCGCACCCTTCGGCGTCTTCGCGGCGGGCCGCCCCGCCGAGGCGGCCCGGCTGGTCGCGGTGGACGGCCGGGTCAGCCATGAGGGCGAGGGCATCTACGGCGGCCAGGCGGTGGCGGCCGGGGTCGCGGCCGCGATGACGGGGGCCGGGGTCACCTCCGTGATCGCCGCCGCGCTGTCCGTCGTACCGATGGACTCCTGGACGGCCCGTTCGCTGCGTCGCGCGGTGACGGCGGCCCAGCGTCCGTACCCGGACCGGCTCACTATGGAGCGCGCGGTGCGCTCGGCCGTGGTCGTCGGCGGCTACCCGTGGACGGACCTGGCGCCGGAGGCGGTGGGCCTGGCCTTCGGGGCGTTCGCCGCGGCGCGCGGCGACTTCCGCACGGCGGTGCTGACCGCGGTCAACATGGGCCGCGACGCCGACACGACGGCCGCGGTGGCGGGCGCGCTGGCCGGGGCGCTGCACGGGGCCTCGGCCATCCCGCGTCACTGGGCGGCGGCGATCGGTCCGGTCCGGGGCAGCTGCCTCCCGTCGATGCGCGGCCACCACGTCCTGGACATCGCGGAGCTGCTCACCCCGGCCGAGCCGGACGAACGCGGCGACGCGGGGTCCGCGGCCCCGGCAACGGGAGCCGTTCGCGCGGCGCCGCGCGGTGTGGCGCACGACAGCGAGCCACCCGGCGCGCAGTGGCCCGGCAGGACACACCCCGCGGAACAGCGCACCGAACCCGCCGGCGCCCGGCCCTCGCGGACCGCCGAAGCCACCGAGCGCGATGCGACCGCCGTCACGGGCGGAACGGACGCGGGCGGAACGGCGGTGCGGCGATGACCACGGCGAGGGACACCTCACGCGCCGGGCACCCGGACGCGGAGTGCGAGGGGCATGACGCGCGTGAGGGGCGCGACATGCACGAGGGGCGCGAGGTGCCGCTTCCCGCCCGGCCACCCATCGGCCGGCGGGCCAGGATCGAGGGGCTGCTGCTCGGGCTGGCCGCCGGGGACGCCGCGGGGTGGCCGGCCGCGCGGCACCGGGCGGCCCGGATGCCGGAGTGGACCCGGCGCCTCACCCGCGAACTGGACACCTTCGCCGAGCAGAACGCGACCACCACACTGCCCGTCCCCATCGCCCTCAACCAGCCGCCCGAACCCCTGCGGCTCGGCCCGTCCGACGACGCCGAATGGGCCGCCTTCGCCGCCGGCACCATCCTCACCTCGGCGGCGGGTGCGCTGCAGGACCTCTCCCCCGGGCGGCGGATGCGGGCCGCCGTGGACGCCGCCTGGAACGCGCTGGCCGCCGAGGTCGCCGCGGCGGCCGCCCGGGCACCCGAGGTCGAGTCGGCGGTGCTGCCGCTGAGGGCCCGTATCTCGGTCCGGGCCGGGCTCGGCAATCTGGCCGCCGGGCTGCGCCCGCCCGCCACCGGTCACGACAACCCGCACTACTTCGACGACGCGGCGTGTGTGCGGGCCGCCGTACTGGCCGTCGTCCACCCCGGGGACCCCGCCGCGGCGGCCGGCCTCGCCGAGTTCGACGCGCGCTACACCCAGGACGGCGACGGGGTGCACGGTGCGCGGGCGATGGCCGCCGCCGTCGCCGAGGCGCTCGGCGGGGCGAATGTGGACACGGCGGTGAACGCCGCACTGGCACAGCTCCCCGAAGGCACCGAGATCGCCCGCAACGCCGCCCACGCGGTCAGGATCGCCCGCGAGTTCGCCGGTGAGACGGCGGGGGCCTTCGCCCTGGTGCCGGTGCTGGAGCATCAGATCGTGGACCACGTCTACAGCTACGGGATCGCCGCGGCCGAGACCGTCCCGGTCGCCCTCGCCCTGGCCACCGCGGCCCGCGGCGAGATCGCGCAGGCCGTGCCGTCCGCGGCCTGTCTGTCCCGGGTCGCCGATTCCGCGCCCGCCCTGGCCGGTGCGCTGACGGGTGCGCTCGGCGGCGTCGCCACCGTGCCGGACGGCTGGCGCGAGGCGTGCCGGACTCTGGCCGGCTGCGCGCTGCCCCGTTTCGCGGGCACGGATCTGATGGAACTCGCCGGGCTGCTGGCAGACACGGAACCGGCACCCCCGGGTGGACAATTCGGACATGACATCCACAGCGCCCACCGCGCCCACGAGGTCCGTACCGTCCACGACGCCCACGGCGCTCACACTCGATGAACGGATCGCGGGCGCGCTCGTCGGCGCCGCCGTCGGCGACGCGCTCGGCGGTCCGGTCGAGGGCCGGCCCCCCGAGCAGATCGTGGCCCGGCACGGCGGGCGGATCACCGGCGTCGTCGGCCCGTGGGACGGCGACGACTGGCGGACCGCCCGTCCCATCGCCCCGTACCACAAGGGCGACGGGCACGTCACCGACGACACCTTGATGACCCATGCGCTGGTCCGGGTGTACGGGAAGGTGCGTGGCCACCTCGACGCGTACTCCGTCGCCGACCACCTCGTGCCGGAGCTGATCTCGAACCCCCGCTGGATTCCGGAGCTGGAGGCCGAGGCGCTGCCGCTCCAGCGGATCTTCCTCGCCGAGAAATGGATCGTCGCCCGGCTGCACTACGGCCATGTCGACCCGCGCGAGGCCGGCTCCGGAAACATCGTCAACTGCGGTGCGGCAATGTACATGGCGCCGGTCGGCCTGGTGAACGCCGCCCATCCGCAGGCCGCCTACGCCGAGGCCCTGGATGTCGCGGGCGCCCACCAGTCCTCGTACGGAAGGGAGGCGGCCGGGGTCTTCGCGGCCGCCGTCGCCGCGGCCTGCGTGCCGGGGGCGACCCCGGCCACGGTCGTCGAGGCCTGCCTGTCGCTCGCCAAGGACGGCACGCTGGCCGCCATCGAGGCGGTGTGCGAAACGGCCGTCCGCTACCGGGACTTCGAGTCCGCCCTGGTCCCGCTGCGGGAGGCCGTCGCCCCCTTCGACACCGTCGGCCCCGACTACCGCGCCCCCTCGCTCGGCGCCCGCCGCCCCTCCCGGCTGCACGCCATCGAGGAACTCCCCGTCGCGCTCGGCATGCTGCTCGTCACGGACGGGGACTACCGGAGCGCGGTCCTCGGCTCGGTCAACTACGGCCGGGACTGCGACTCGATCGCCACCATGAGCGGTGCCATCGCGGGCGCGCTGCACGGCGAACGGGCCGTCCCGGCAGACTGGGTGAAGACCGTCGGCACGGCCAGCCGCCTCGATCTGCACGCC
>NZ_JBHVWF010000190.1:0-12942 GCF_042882365.1 Streptomyces sp. NPDC058221
GCCCGCAGCTGCTGACTCTGTTGAAGGCTCTCGCTCACGTTCATGTTCATGGTGGTGCGGTGGTCGATTGGAGTGGTTTCGTTTCTGGGGATGGTCGCCGGTTGGTTGATTTGCCGACTTACCCCTTCCAGCGCGAGCACTACTGGTTGGACAACCCGGCCCCTGTCCCGGTCGACGCGACACGCGACGACACGGAGGATGTGTTCTGGGCAGACGTCGAACGAGGTGATCTCGCGGACCTCGCCGAATCGCTGGAACTGGCAGACGAGCAGAGTGCGTCGCTGCGGGCCGTGCTCCCCGTCCTGGCGGCCTGGCGCAAGCAGAGCGAATGGCGCTACGGAGTGCGCTGGCAGCCGCTGAAGAGGCCTGGCACAAAGGAGCTCTCGGGCACCTGGCTGGTGCTTACATCCACGGGCGCCGAGGCCCCGGGGGCCTCCGAGCCGACGGAATGGGCCCTCCAGGTACTGCGGGAACGCGGAGCACGAGTCGTACAACTGCTCATCGATCCGGCCGATCCCGGTCCGGCAGCCTTCCTCACCAAGCGGATCAGCAGTGCGCTGGCGGGCGAGTTGCCGCTCAGCGGGATCCTCTCGCTCGTGGCTGTCGATGAAGACGCCACCGCTGCCGCGGACCCCGCGGAGGCCCTGCACCGGATACTCCCCGAAGCACTCGCCGAGGCCGAGATCGACGCTCCCCTCTGGTACGTGACCCGGGGCGCGGTATCCGTCGGATCAGCAGACCGCCTGACCCGTCCGGGGCAGGCGCAGCTCTGGGGAGCGGCGAAGCTACTGGCGGCCGGAGGCGGCCGGACCTGCGGGGCTGTGGATCTGCCTGAGGTCCTTGACACGCGTGCGGGCGGGGCGTTCGCCGCAGTGCTCGCCGACGACGAAGGGGAGAACCAGGTGGCAGTCAGGGCCTCCGGTTCCTTCGCCCGCCGCCTGACCAGGAGCTTCGGCTCCGGTACCCGGCAGGCCGACGAGCGCGTCACCACCGGCACCGCGCTCGTCACCGGTGGCGACACCCCGCTGGGCATGGAAGCGGCCCGATGGCTCGCAAGGAACGGCGCCCCGCGGATCCTGCTCACCACTCCGGTGCCCGATGGCCTGGCGAAGCTCGCCGCCGAACTGACCGCACTCGGCGCCGTTGTCGACACGGCTGACTGCGATCCGGCAGACCGAGAAGCTCTGGCCGAGGTCCTCGCGGCGATTCCGGCGGAAGCCCCGCTGACCGCCGTCGTGCACGCCGGCGCGATGCACCGCTGGACGGCAGACGCACGCCCCACGAGCACCGAGACGGCGGAAGCGGACGCGCAGCTGGCCGCTGCGGTGAACCTGCACGAACTGACCCTCGACGAGGCGCTCGAATCCTTCGTCGTGTTCTCCTCGGCGTCTGGCCTCCTCGGTACGGTGGGGCTCGGCGACGACGCCCCGGTGCACGCTTTCCTGGACGCGCTCGTCCACCACCGCCGGGGCCTCAATCTGCCGGGCACCTCACTGATCTGGGGCCGCCTGGCCGGCGACGGGGACACCGGTGGGGCACCCGGGCACCGTTCGATGCGCCCCCGGATGGCGGTCCGCGCTCTGGGGCAGGCGCTGGCGAGCGGTGAGGCGACGTCGGTGGTCGCGGACATCGACTGGGAGCACTTCGTGCCAGCGTTCTCCGGCCGGGGACCGATATCATTGATCGCCGACGTGCCGGAGGCGGAGCCGTTCCTGGCATCCCGCTCCGCGCGGCCCGAACCCGGACCGGGAGTTCTGCTGGGCCAGTTGAAGGGGCTGTCCCCGGGGGCGCAGGAGATGCTCCTGCTGGAACTGATCCGGAAGCATGCCGCCACCGTGCTCGGGTACAGCTCGACCGACCCGGTTGACACCACGGCGGAGTTCCTGGAGCTCGGGTTCTCCTCGCTCACCGCGCTGGAGCTGCGCAACCGGCTCTGCACAGCCACCGGACTCACCCTGACACCGATGGCAGTCTACGACCATCCCACGCTGGAGCGGTTGGCCGCGTACCTGCGCACCGAACTGGTGGGGGAGCCGGTCTCCGAGGCGGAGCAGCGGACGGGCGCGTAGCGCGATGACACGGAACTGCCCGCCCGCGGGTTTCCGCGGGCGGGCAGTGGGCCGGTTGCCGGAAGAAGGAGGCGATACGCGACCGATCAGCGGCCCGGCAGGTCACCACCGGACGCCACAGTGTGCGCGGCGGGTGACAGGTGCCGGGAGATCTCCGACAGTCGGCGGCGCAACAGCTCGGCGATGGCCTTGGTGTGGTCATTGATGAAGAAGTGTCCGCCGCCGAACGACTCCAGCGCGAACCGGCCGGTGGTGTGCTCCCGCCACGCCCGTGCCTCGTCGAGCGTGACGCGCTCGTCGCGGTCACCCACGAGAACGGTGACGGGGCAGGCGAGCATCGTGCCCGGGCGGTGGCGGTAGGTCTCCACGGCCCAGTAGTCCCCGCGGATCGCCGGAAGCACCATGTCGAGGATCTCCTTGTCCTCCAGGACGGCCTGGTCGGTGCCGGCCAGCCGCTTCAACTCCCGGACCAGACCGTCGTCGTCGAGCAGGCGCACCTTGTCGTCGCGTTGACGGGAGGGTGCGCGCCGCCCGGACGCGAACAGTTCCACGGGGCCGTCACCGTCTGCAGCCAGACGCAGGGCGACCTCATGGGCGACCACCGCACCCATGCTGTGGCCGAAGAACACCAGGGGCCGGTCCCGGTGCGCAGACAGCGCGGCTGCCACCCGGTCGGCGAGTGTGTGCAGGTCGCGCAGGGGCTCCTCGGATCTTCGTTCCTGGCGGCCCGGGTACTGGACTGCCAGTACGTCGGCGCTCTGCCGCAACTCGCCGGCCAGCGGGCGGAAGTAGCCGGCTGCCCCGCCGGCGTACGGGAAGCACACCAGTCGGGGGCCGGGGGCAGGGTCGGTCTGGAAACGCCTGATCCACAGGTCGGTCATCGAGTCCCCTCAGGGGTTCACACGGCTTCCAGGAATTCGAGCCGGCTGTCGGAGGCCAGGATTGCCTGCTGGAGATCGCGAAGGCCCCGGCAGGGTGCAAGTCCGAGCTCGTGGTAAAGGTTGTCGTGCAGCGACCGGTAGGCTGCCAGCGCATCGGCCTGGCGGTCCGACCGGTAGAGGGCGAGCATCAGCTGGCGGTGGAAGGCCTCCCGCAGCGGATAGTCGGTGACGAGCGCGTGCAGATCACCGATCAGGTCGCGGTGCTCCCCGAGCGCCAACTTTGAGTCGAACATCAACTCTGAGCATTCCAGGCGCAGTTCCTCGCACCAGGCGGCGAAGGACCTGACCGCCTGGATATCCTCGATGCCGCTGAAGGCGGACCCCCGGCACAGAGCCAGGGCCTTTTGGAACGCCTCGACGGCCTGCTCATGACGCTGGGCGCGCGCGTGTTCCTTGCCGATCTGGAGAAACTGCTGGAAGTCGTGCAGATCCAGCTCGCCGTCCGAGAGGTCCAGCAGATAGCCGGGCGCCCGTGTGACGATCGGGCTGTCGTCCCGTTCCGGGCTGGCCAGTAACTTCCTTAGATTGGACACATACACCTGCAGAGACGCAATGACTCTGCGGGGCGCCCGGTCCCCCCAGATCTGCGCCACCAGAGCATCCATCGAGACGACCTGCCCGGCCCTCACCAGGAGCAGGGCGAGCACCGCCTCCATTTTCGGGGCACTGATGAATCCGCTGCATCTCGGTCCCCTCACCTGCAGGGGGCCGAGCACCTCGTATCTGATCAGGCTCGCTGGCACCGGGGCACCGGAGGCGCTCGGGACTACCCCCCTGCCGACAGCTCCCCGTCGTATCTCAGCTGCGGCAGCCGAGTCCTCCATCAGCACACTCCCGTTCCGTCGCTGGGCAACGATCGATCTGTGCA
The DNA here is from genome assembly GCF_042882365.1 of Streptomyces sp. NPDC058221. Taxonomy (NCBI): domain Bacteria; kingdom Bacillati; phylum Actinomycetota; class Actinomycetes; order Kitasatosporales; family Streptomycetaceae; genus Streptomyces; species Streptomyces sp. NPDC058221. The sequence continues at coordinate 3,879 of NZ_JBHVWF010000190.1, forward strand.
AGCGGCCTCCACGTTAAGACGGCCGCTCTCGGGTCACCAACCCCTAATACTTCGGACCCCCCTAAGGGCTGTTCAGTAGCAGGGGGACCGCCTATGGGGGGCCCTCTTCCTTCCAGGCCCGAGCTTGTTCGACGAGCTCGGCACGTCCGGCGATGCCGAGCTTGCGGTAGACCCGGGTGAGATGCTGCTCGACCGTGCTGACCGTGATGAACAGCTCACCGGCGATGTCACGATTGCTCAGTCCGGCCGACGCGAGGGTCACCACACGCAGTTCGGCCTTGCTGAGGCGGGGGTCGCCCTCCGGCTCGCCCGTTGTCCGATGCGAGGACGCGCGGCGGACGACCGCCGTCGCCTCGGCCAGCAGATGCCGTATCTGGCCGTCGATCCAGGGATGGCGTCCGTCGGACTGCCGGAGGTGAGCCCTGAGGGTGCGCCGGGCATCGTGCGGCCGGTCCAGACGTAGTTGAGCCTCCCCCACACCGACCCGCCAGTCCGACAGCAGCGGAAGTTCGACGGACCAGGTCCGCAGGAGTTCGCCGCATCGTTCGAAGTCCAGCAGGGCCAGCCGTGGTTCGTCCACCGCGAGGTGGTAGCGACCGCGGGCCGCAAGGTACCCCGGACCTGCGCTCCCTCGGAAGGTATGGGATGCCAACGTCTTCGCGACCAGCGGTGCCGCCTCGTCGGTGCGCCCCTGTTCGACGAGGGCGGTGATCAGGGTGGACAGTGGACCGGCCAGGGCGATTCCCCAGCCGGGTTCGGTGATTTCGTCGATTGCCAGCCGCGCCAGGCGTTCGGCCTCGGCCGGCCTCTCCTCGCGCAGCGCGATCTCCGCCCGGCATGCGGTGAGGATCGCAGTCCACAACGGAACCCGGCTGGCCGCCGCCTGCTCCAGAAGGCGATCAGCCGACCTCCGGGCCTCCCGGGTGCGGCCTGCGGCGAGTAACTCGGCCAGTGCGATCGCCACATGAGGAAGTGAACCTTCCGTCAGCTGTACGCTGCTCAGCCGCTCGCCGGCCTTGTCCGGGTGGCACTGGCCGGACTCCGGGGGAAGCGAAGCGCCTGTGGTGTACCGTCCGGCTCCGTCCGGCTCCGCGTCGGCGTGTCTTCGAGACCGGCGGGGTCCGGCTGCGGTCGACGGGTCGAAGCCGGGATAGAGGTAGGAGAACCACACACGCACCTGGTTGAAGGCGTCCGACGCGGTGTCGGGCGCCGCGGACGAGAACAGTGCGGCAGCCTCGTCGACCTCACCGCCCCACAGCAGGCATTTGGCCAGTAACGGTTCGGCCCCGCTCGGTAAATTGGCGCGCCGCTCGGGTGTGGCCAGCTCGGCCGCGTATCTGAAGGCGAGTGCCGGGTCGGTCTGCCACAAGGCCTCGGTGAGCGCCAGAGTCACTCGTTCGGCCTGCGGCCCGTCAGCTCCGGCGCGCTGTGCCAGCCGCAGATAGCGGATCCTCCGGTCGGAAAGCGAGCCCTGCGTGTATCGCTGGGCCGTTTCGAGGAGAGAGCGCACGGCCCAGTCCTCGCTGCTGCCTCCCGCGGCCTCGATCAGCGGGGCTATGGCCTCCACATCGGCTCCGTCGTTGTAGAGGATGCGGGCGGCGCGCAATTGCAGGCGGCATCGTGCGGTCGCCGGCACTCCGTTGCGGACGCTCTGCCTGATGCCGGGCGACCTGAGCCGCCCTCCGTCGAGGAAGCCCATGCCCGCCAGTTCCGCCAGAGCCCGTAGGACGGTCTGCGGGGAAATGCCGAGAAGCCCGGCCAGCAGCAGGGGGGTGGCGACTCTGTCGAGCGTGGCCAGTGCCTGGGCGCAATGCATGACGACCGTGCCCGCCCGCCACAGGCAGCGCATCACGGCGAGGCGGAACGCCTCGTGGTCGTGGGCCTCCTGCGCCCCCGCCGCGTCAGTGAGGCCGCTTGATGGGGCGTTCTGTGCAAGGGCATTGAGGAGTACGGGGTTCCCCCCGGTCATCGCGTACCAGGTCGGTGCCAGTTGTCCCCCGGCCGACGGCCCCAGACTCCGGGTGAGCAGACTGCGCGTGCCGTCCGGCGAGAGCATGGACAGCCGGATGCGGGTCACTTCGCGGTCCCACGGCAACCGGTACAGGGCGAGATTCTCGGCGGCCTCTCCGGTGCGGACGGCCAGGACGGTGAGGATCCGGGCGCCCCGCCATCCCTGGAGCAAGGACATCAGAATGTCGAGCGACGCCGTGTCCGCGTACTGCACATCATCGACGCAAATAACGATCGGTTTATGGCGTGAGATCTTCAGCAGGGTTTTGTGTAAGAACTGGGTTGTTTCCGCCGGGTCCTGCGCCGGTGATTCACTTCCGGAATGGTCCCCGTTCGTTTCCGTGGAGCATTCGGCATGCGCGCCGTCGGCTCGTCGGACGAATTCACTGGGCAGCGACTCCACCAGCTGTTTCAGCACGCCCTGGGGCAATTCCCCCTCGATCGCCCGGGCCGTCGCGTGCAGGACGAGTGCACCCTTCTGTCGTGCGTGTGCGGTGAACACGCGTAGCAACTCCGTCTTTCCGCTTGCCACTGGCCCGCTGACCTGCACGATCTGTCCGGCGTCGGCACGTGTCCCGGCGAAGGATTTCATCAGTTTGGCCAGCGGGTCCGCCCGTTCGGACAGCGTTTCCCAGGCTGCCCCGTCCTGCTCCGGCTGCGTGGCGGGTGTGGCGCCACGGGGATCGCAACCGGCATCCGAATGCAGGTCGTCGTGTGTCGTTGCTGTTTCGGCGCAAGGAGATGATGAAGGAACTGGGTGAAACATTCTCCGTACCTCCGAGACATATAGGGAACATAAAGCCCGAACGTGTGACGGCTGACGTCACGATGATTGCATCTCGAATCAACAGCTTGCAACAACCGCCTGGCCCAGTCGATTCCGACGCTTCCCACGTGTGCAGTTCCGTTGAGAGGTCTTCGACTGTGGGCAATCGACGCCATGGCATCAGAGGTTGACGGCGCGGTCATGCGTCCCCGCCTGGCCCTCCTCGGGGTCTGGGCGCGCACAGCAGATGCACGGGCTGCCGGGTCGCCGGTTGGGTCCCGCGCATACAGGACGAGGAGGTCCCCTGGTGTCACTTCCGGGATCGAAGGCGTAGGTCATGACATAGCCGTGATCCTTCGGGGCGTTGGGTGCTGCGGGTCGAAGACCATCTGGTGCTCGGCGCATCGGGCAATCCGCAAGGGCGAGAATAGATGCAGATTCGCCTGGCTGGGAAAACCCGGGTAGAAATTGGCGGCAGTTCTTGACCGTTTCTGGGGCATTTCCCCTGAAGAGTCGTCTGATTCTCACGGTCCGGTCGGAGCCCGACCGCAATGTCCGTTGCCTGGGTGTCGAAGCCGAGTGGAGTCAGGTGTCGGTGCACGCTGCGAAGCGTCCCCAGGGAGGCCTCGGGTGTTGTGTGCCGGCATGGATTAGCGGTCACCCCCCTGTGGTCAAGCAGCGGCTCAGGATGCCCCAAATATCGCAAAGGAATGCCCAAGGGTAGGAAAATAGATGGTAAGTGTGACCCAGGTCATAGCCGCCTTAGGGGGAGGTCGGGGGAACTCGATGGAAGTCAGTTCGAATCTGTGCAAGGTTGGGTATTGATTCAAGCTCTTTACACTCTGGGCTCTCCTGTGCTGACCCGGTGGGATTCTTGTCCCCCGGAGGCCGGTGACGGTCGGGCGGTTCAAGCTTGAATGGCTGGGGTGTATCGCTACATGTATGGGGGCATGTTGATGGGCACTTTGGAGCTTTCCCGCGGAGATATACTCTCCAGACTTGCTGCGCTTACGGAAGAAATAGCACAGGAAATCTGGTTAAAGATTCAGATATATGCGGAGGGGGGTGGCCTCGTCTGCTCGGCCGGGAGCGCGGAGCTCGTGCGCTCGGTCCTCGACAGGGGCCTGGCCCTCTACCGCCAAGGGGAGGATCTGCCGGCGGAGGAGCTCGCCAAGTGCACCGCTCTCGCTGTGCAGCTCGCTGAGCGGGGGGAGCGCATCGCGCCCCTGTTGCACGCCTGGGATGTCGGATGCTCGGTCGCCGTCGCGGCCTGCTGGGTCTCGGCCCGGCCAGGGGAGCAGAGCGAGTTGGTCTCCCTGACGCAGTGGTCATCCGTCGGGGTCAAAGAGATCACCGCCGCGATCAGTCTCGCCTATGTGCACGCCCAGAAGCAGGCCGGGCTGGACACGTCGCGCCGGGTGCTGGCGGATCTCATGCTCAACGGATCGGCCACCGACGAACTCGCGGCCGCCGCTCACCACTCGCCGGCGAAGGAGTACGTTGCCGTGGCCGGCCGGGTGGTCGGCGAGAACGTGCCGAGTGCCGCGACCGTCGCCAGGGCATCGGCCGCACTGACCACCGGAGACCTGGGGCTGAGCTGCCAGGCGGGGCGCCATCTGTGCATCCTGGCCCCGATCCGTTCCCACCGCAGCACGGAAGAACTGTCGGGGCACATGGTGGAGACGCTCAAGCGGGTGGGCATTACCTTCGCCGCACCGGCCGGTGCGGTCATCGCACCCCGTTCCGAACTCGCGATGGCCGTCCAGCAGGCGTCCAGGATCGAGTCGTTGGCCGGTATCGCCGGGCTGGACGGCAAGACGGTCGAGAGCAGCCAGGTCATCAGCGAGCTCGCCATCTCCAGGGACGGGGAGTACCGCAGACAGCTGATCTCCCTGATCGATCCGATCGTGGAGGCCCCGGAACTCCTGAAGACGTTACGGACGCTCTATCTCATGGATCTGGACCGGAGCAGGACCGCCCGTCGGCTCAACGTCGCGCGACGCACCCTGACCTACCGGCTGGAACGGATCGAGCAGCTGACAGGAATCAACCCCGTACGCACGCGAGGGATCCTCGCGTTCGTCCTCGCGCTCGCCGCCCGGGACCTCGATCTGTCCTCATCCGTGCCCGAGGGCGTCTGACCAGGCCCTGCCCCAACCGATCGTGTCCGAACCGAAGCGTTGCGGTGTCCCGTCCACCCCAGGGCATGGGCGGTGACCGGCCGAGGGCACGGTCCGCCGTGTGGCGATCACGGCGGACCGCACCCGCGAGGTGACGGCGCGTGGCACGCTGCTGGCGAGCGGCGACGAGACGTCCCGGGCGAGCGCCGGACAGGGCTACACACTGACCCCCGAGAGCTGAGCGAACAGGGAGGTCACCCGGGCTGCGGAGGTGCCCGGCCCCGTGGGACCGCTGAGGTGCCACGGGGCCGCCGTACCCCGCCGCAGATCCTCCTCGCGGTAGCGCCGGCAGTCCCGGTGCCAGATCAGGATGCCCGCGATCCAGTGCTTCAGCTCCAGCACATAGCCCGCGAGGATCTCCCTCGCCTCGTCATCCAGGTCGAAGTCGTCGTACAACACCGGGAGTTCGTGCTCGGCTACATGCAGGAACTGACGCAGCCGCGACTTCATCAGGTCGTACACGAGCCTCATCCCGGTGGGATAGTCCACCCCGAAGAAGTTCTGCACCACCAGGACCCCGTTGTGCACCTCACCCTCGTACTCGATCTCCTTCTGGTACGAGAACAGGTCGTTGAGCAGCGCGGCGTAGTCCGCCGCCGCGTTCTCCAGGGAGCGCAGCGGTCCGCTGTCGTAGATCTCCGCCGGGACCTTCCTGCCGTGCCCGAGCCGGCACAGACTCATCGTCAGGTCCGAGCCGAAGGTCATGCGCCGCATCTCGACATAGTCCACCGGGTCGGGGATCCGGTTCTGCGCCTGGTTGGCCAGCTCCCACACCCAACTGGCCGTCATGTCCTCGATGCAGGTGCGGAAGGCACGCCGGCCGCTGTCGTCCATCGGAGCCGACGTGCGCTCCCACAGATCCGCCAGCCCGCGCTCCAGCGCGTTGACCGGCTCGGGCACCACGCCCCCGTCGAGCGGCATGAACTGCGACAGACGCGCGTTGGCGACCTTGGCCCCGGTGAGGTCACGTGCCCGCCCGTGCACGACCGGGAACCAGTCGTCGCCGTAGGTGCCCCACGCCAGCCACTGCGAGGACAGGTCGAGCTCGTCGGGCGTGGCGTCCGGGTGGATACCGGCCGCGCACAGCGGCAGGTCGATCGCCCGCAGCCGCTCCTCGTCCCAGATGTGCGAACCCGGCACCCCCGGCTGCGCCTCCAGGATGCCCACCCGGTCCGACCAGCCGACCAGCCGCTCCCGGGCCCCGTCCAGATGCGGACTGAGCGTCGTGCCGAACGGCAGGTCGAAGTCGGGCAGCAGAGAGGGCCCGACGTGCTGGTAGGGCACATGGGTGTGGCTGCGCAGCCGCGCCGACTCCGAGCGGGGGGTGAACCGGATCGATGCCGCAGCCATGCCGAAGCCCGGTGCCGCCTGCGCGGCCCCGCCGTCGTTCATGTAGCGGCTGGAGCGCATGTGCCACTCATGGCCGCCCGACTGCCAGTCCTGGAGGCCCTTGATGTAGGCCAGGACCGCCGCGGTCTGGGCGGGATCCAGCCCCTTCTCGGCGCAGAGCGGGCCCAGTTCGGTGAGTGCGGTGTTCTCGAACTGCTGGAGCCGTGAGGTCAGCAGATCGTTCACCGCGTCGGCGGCCTCCTGTGTCGAGCAGCCCAGGAAGTGCTCAAGGACCAGCACACCGTTGCTGTTCTCACCCTCGTCCTCGACCTCCCGCTGGTAGGAGAAGAGGTCGTTACGCAGATGGACACCGTCCGAGAAGGCGTCCCGCAGCACCCGCAGAGCCCGTTCGCCGGCCACCGCGTCGGGTACCTCGGCGCCGGCCGCGTACTCCACCAGGCCCGCCGACCAGGGGGCGCCGCCCACCTTGCGGCGCATCTCGATGTACTCGACGGGGTTCGCGATGCGGCCCTCGTTGATGTTCGCGAGCTCCCACAGCGACTCGTTGAGCAGGTTCTTCGTCGCCTCGGCGAACCGCGTCCGCCAGGCGTCGGACATGCCCGGTACGGTCCGCGCCCACAGATCGGCCAGCCCGGCCTCCACCGGGTTCGTCGGCTCGGGCGTCGGCGCGTCGCGCTCCATCGGCATGAACGCGGGCAGCCGGTCCAGATACCGCTTGCCGCCCTCGCGGTCCGGGGTGCGCTTGAACAGCTCCAGGAAGTGGTCGTCGAAGAAGAAGACCCAGACGTACCAGTCGGTCACCAGCGACAACGCCTCGGCCGAGCAGTCGGGGTGGGTGTACGCGCACAGCAGCGCGTAGTCATGGGAATCGAGGTCCTTCTCCTCCCAGATACCTGACCCCTCCAGCATCCCTATGGCCCGCGCCCACACCTTCGTGTGCTGACGGGCCTCCTCGACATGAGGATTGAGCCTCGCCGGATACGGAACGTAGAAGTCCGGCAGGGTGAAGGGCTGAGCCATGTGCGTCCGGCCTTTCCGAGAGCCTCCGCGTGAGCGTCACGCGGTTCGGTCGTGTCCGCGCGAGCACTACCCCTCGGCCGTTCGGGGCACGCACGACCGCGATTAGTCACACAAGAGCACGGCACCGCCAGAAAGCCGTTGCCCACCGCCCTTCGCAGGTCAGCGGCCCTGTCAGTGGTCTGGTCCACTGGCTCGACTCGCCGCCCCCTCAGCACTCTTGACGACCTCTCACCTCAGGTCACAGAGTGTGCGCGCACAGCGGAACACGGAGATCGGAACACGAACACCTCCCGACGCGAACAGCTCAGGAAACGCACAGCTCCAAGAAGGGTTGTCATGACGTCCAAGCAGAGGACCGGACTCGCGGTCGCGTACACCACCGTCGGCGCGCTGAGTCTCGCGCTGCTCAGCCCCGCGGCACAGGCCGGCGCGGACGGGGTGCGGCCGGAGTGCCCGCGCTCTCTGGCATGCGACTGGGTCCCGGCGGCCTACCAGCAGACCGGCGACCCGGCCGACAAGGAGACGTACGGCAACTACGACACCGCGGACCGGCCGCACAGCAACAAGATCAAGTTCATCGTCCTCCACGACACGGAGGAGGACTTCGACACCACCCTGGACATCTTCCGGAACCCGCTGAAGCAGACCTCGGCCCACTACGTGGTGCGCTCCGGCGACGGCCACGTGACCCAGATGGTGAAGAACAAGGACGTCGCCTGGCAGGCCGGGAACTGGTACCTCAACTCCAACTCCATCGGCATCGAGCAGGAGGGCGTCGCCGTCGACGGCGCCAAGTGGTTCACCCCCGAGATGTACCGCTCGACGGCCGCACTGGTGCGCTACCTCGCCGCCAAGTACGACATCCCGCTCGACCGCCAGCACATCATCGGCCACGACGGCGTGCCGCCCACCAGCGCCGCCGGCGCCGCAGCCATGCACTGGGACCCGGGCACCTACTGGGACTGGAACCGCTTCATGGCACTGCTCGGCAAACCCACGGTGCCGACAGCCCGCAAGAACAGCGAACTCATCACCGTCAGCCCACGGTTCAAGGACAACAAGCAGGCGTTCCGCGACTGCGAGAAGGACGTCGACCTGCCCGTACAGGGCTCCAGCGCCGTTCCGCTCCACACGGAGCCCTCCGCCGACTCGCCGCTCTTCTCCGACCCGGGACTGCACACGGACGGTTCACCCGGCACCAACTGCGTCGCGGACTGGGGCAGCAAGATCAGCGCCACCCAGCAGGCCGTCGTCGCCGGCCACGCACCCGGCTGGACGGCGATCTGGTGGTACGGCCAGAAGGCCTGGCTCGAGACTCCCGCCCGCACCCGCACCACCACCCCCACCTCGGGCTACGTGGTGAAGCCGAAGGCGGGCCGGACCGAGGTGCCGGTGTACGGCGTGGCCTACCCGGAGAAGTCCGAGTACCCCGAAGGCTTCGCCGACCAGCGGGTGGGCACACCGCTCCAGTACACGATCAAGGCCGGCCAGTCCTATCCCGGCGGTGGCGAGGCCCCCACCGGCTACTTCTACGCCCCGACGATCGACTCCTCCTACCCGCTGGACCACTCGTTCTTCCGGGGCAAGGAGAAGTACGTGACGGTCCAGATCGGCCACCGCATCGCCTTCGTGAAGGCCGCGGACGTGGACATCGTCCGCGCGCACTGAGGACCGCGCCTGCCCGGCGGTGAACGCGTGACGCCGTGAACGCACAACGGCGGCGCACACACAACAGCGC
>NZ_JBHVWF010000191.1:0-12869 GCF_042882365.1 Streptomyces sp. NPDC058221
CCGGTGGAGCGCCCCCGGGCCGGCCGCTCCCGGTGAACGGAAAAGGGCCTGCGGGCCATCGCACCCCCGTGGTTAGACTGGCCCCATGGGTTCGTACTACTTCTTCCGCTGACGCCCGGCAGGGACGCCGACGCGCGACGCCGGGCGTCGCCGTGTGACCTTCCGGGTCACCCCGCGTTGCGCAGTCCCCCGCCCGTTCGGCAACCCCGCCCGCCGCGCCCCGCCATGGCCGCCGAGGCATGTCACCCGAGGGAAAGCGACCCATGTCCCCCAAGCACGACCGCGCCCAACTGGCCATGAAGGACGTCTCCAGGACGTACGGAGAACGCACGGTCCTCGACCAGGTGTCCTTCACCGTCCGGCCGGGCGACCGCGTCGGAGTGATCGGTGAGAACGGCTCCGGGAAATCCACCCTCCTGCGGCTGCTGGCCGGCGTCGAGGCGCCGGACAGCGGAGAGATCACCGTCCGCTTCCCCGGCGGCACCGGCTACCTCTCGCAGACTCTCGACCTCGTCCCCGCCCGCACGGTCCAGGACGCCGTCGACACCGCCCTCAGTGAACTCCGCGCCCTGGAGCGGCGGATCCGGGACGCCGAGACCGCACTCGCCCTGCCCGGAGGCCCGGACGACACCCGGCTCACCGCGTACGGGGATCTGCTGACGGAGTACGAGGAGCGCGGCGGCTACCTGGCCGACACCCGGGTCGACGCCGCACTGCACGGCCTCGGGCTCGGTCACCTCACCCGGGAGCGCCCGCTCGGCACCCTCTCCGGGGGCGAACAGTCCAGGCTCGCGCTCGCCTGTGTTCTGGCCGCCGGCCCCGAACTGCTGCTGCTCGACGAGCCGACCAACCACCTCGACCTCACGGCCACCACCTGGCTGGAGGACCATCTGCGCGCCCACCGCGGCACCGCCGTCGTGATCACCCACGACCGGGCGTTCCTGGAACGGACCACCACCGTCATCGCCGAGGTCGACCGCGATCTGCGCACCGTCAGCACCTACGGGGACGGCTGGGACGGTTACCGCACGGCGAAGGCGGCCGCCCGCCGCCGCTGGGCACAGGACCACCAGGAGTGGCTGGACGAACTCGCCCGCACCGAAGAGCTCGTGAGCGCCGCGGGCCGGCGGCTCGCCGGCGCCGGGAAGGATCCCGGCGAGGGCTTCGGCAAGCACCGCCGCTCGCACGAGGCCAAGCTGTCCGGGCGGGTCAGAGCCGCCCGGATCCGGCTCGAAGGGCTGCGCGACGCACCGGTCCCGGCCCCGCCGCAGCCGCTGCGGTTCACCGTCGACCTCGCCCTCGCCGCCGAGGGCGAGCAGGCTTCGGGCCCCCTGGTGGAGCTCGAATCCGTGGCGGTCGGCGACCGGCTTCGCATGCCGCACCTGCGGGTGCCGGCCGGACAGCGGCTGCTGGTCACCGGGCCCAACGGCGCCGGGAAGTCAACCCTGCTGCGGGTCCTGGCAGGCGACCTGGCCCCCGGCTCCGGCACGGTGCGCCGCCGCTGCCGGATCGGATATCTCCCGCAGGACCTCCCCGCCCGGCCCACCCGTCGTACACTCCTGGCGACCTTCGCCGCCGGACGGCCCGGCCACGCCGACGAGTACGCCGACACGCTTCTGGCGCTCGGACTGTTCCGCCCCGAGGACCTGACCGTCCCCGTCGCCGACCTCTCCGTCGGCCAGCAGCGAAGGCTGGCGCTCGCCCGGCTGGTCACCCGCCCGGCCGATCTGCTGGTGCTCGACGAGCCCACGAACCACATCGCCCTCGGTCTGGTGGAGGAGCTGGAAGCGGCCCTGGCGGCGTACCCGGGAGCCGTCGTGGTCGTCTCGCACGACCGCAGTTTCCGCAGCCGCTTCACCGGCGACCGGCTCGAACTCCACAACGGCGGCCCGGTCGCGGACTCCTGACGCGGAGGCCGGGGTTCAGGAACCGTCGGGCGCGGAAGGTTCCGGCTCGTCCGTCAGAATGCCGCGCAGCCGGTCCAGGAAGACCCGCTGGCCCTTGACGAGGCGGTCGGCGGCGACCTCCGGCGTGCACCAGGCGAACCGGTCGATCTCCGGGAAATCCCGCTGCACGCCGGACCCTCGCGGCCACTCCATCGTGAAGGTCCCCGGAACGGCCGCCGCCGGATCGAGGTCGCCCTCCACGGCCCACACGGTCACGGTCTTGCCGCCGGACTGACGGGCCTCGCCCAGTGCCAGCCGGCGACCGTCCGGTGCCGGGTGGCCGAACTCCTCCTCGAACTCCCGCCGCGCAGCGTCCGCCGCCTCCTCCTCGGGGCCGTACTCACCCTTCGGGACCGACCACGCCGCGCTCTCCCGCCGTGCCCAGAACGGCCCGCCCATGTGCCCGATGAGGACCTCGAAACCGGACCCCCCGGTGGTGCGGAACAGGAGAAGCCCGGCGCTGCGCCGCTCGTTCGGTGACATGCGGTCAAGTGTGCGTGAGCGGCGCGGCACCCGTTGGCGCCGACACGGCGACGGGCCCTCACACCTTGCGGTAGTCGTACGCCTCCGACGCGGCGGCAGCTACCGCGTCGATGTCGCCGCCCGCCGACGCGGTGACCACCGCAGCCACGGCGCCCTCCACGAACGGAGCGTCCAGCAGCCGTGCACCGTCCGGGAGTTCGTCGCCCTCGGCGAGCATCGCCTTGACCGTGAGCACGGCGCTGCCCAGATCGACCAGTACCGCGACTCCCGCGCCACGGTCCACCGATCCGGCCGCCGCCGCGATCAGCTCGGTACTCGTGCCGAGCCCGCCCGCGGCAGTGCCGCCGGCGGCGGCCACCGGCGCGGTCGCGCCACCGGCCGCAAGACCCGCGGCGAGTGCGGCAACCGCCTCGGCCACCGGCCCGCTGTGCGAGACCAGCACGATCCCGACCTGACCGTCCACGCTCATGCGCCTTCTCCTTCCGCGGCGGCGACCGCCGCGAGGGCGGCGACCAGGAACAACGCGGACATGGCTCCCGGATCCGGATGCCCGATGCTCCGCTCGCCCAGATAGCTCGCGCGGCCCTTGCGCGCCTGCAGGGGCACGGTCGCCAGCGCCCCTGACCGCGCCGCGTACTCGGCCGCATCGAACGACATCCCGAGCGCCTCGGCCGCCGGCAGGAGGGCGTCGAGCATCGTCTTGTCCCCGGCCGCGGCCCCGCCCAGCCGGGCCACCGCCTCTACGCCCGCGGTGAACGCCTGCGTCAGCTCCTCGGCGCTCACGGCGGGGGCGTCGCCCAGCTCCTTGCCCGTACGCCGCAGCAGCGTCCCGTACAGCGGACCGGACGCTCCGCCGACGGTCGAGATCAACTGCTTTCCGGCCAGCGCGAGTACGGCCCCGGGCGTCTGCGGCGCCTCCTTGTCCAGGGCGGCGGTCACCGCGGCGAATCCGCGCCGCATGTTCGTGCCGTGATCGGCGTCCCCGATCGCCGAGTCGAGCTCGGTCAGGAATTCCGCCTGGCGTTCCATGGCGTTGGCGGCAACGGTCATCCAGCGGCAGAAGAAGTCGGCGTCGAGCACATGATCTCCTCGGGTCCATCGAACGTGACGGCGTGCACTGACGGGGGCAACGTGGACGGTCAGCGGCCCCACCGCAGTGCGGGCGTCTCCACCGGGGCGTCCCAGAGCCGCACCAGCTCCTCGTCCACCTGGCAGAGCGTCACCGAGCAGCCCGCCATATCGAGCGAGGTCACGTAGTTCCCCACCAGCGTACGAGCCACCACCACGCCCCGCTCGGACAGCACCCGCTGCACCTCGGCGTTGAACCCGTACAGCTCCAGCAGCGGGGTCGCGCCCATCCCGTTGACCAGTGCGATCACCGGTCCCTGCGGCTGCAGATCCTCCAGTACCGCGTCCACCACGAAGTCAGCGATCTCCCGCGACGTCATCATCGGACGGCGCTCCCGCCCGGGCTCGCCGTGGATCCCCACGCCGAGTTCCAGTTCACCCGTGGGGAGATCGAAGGTGGGGGAGCCCTTGGCCGGGGTGGTGACGGAGCTCAGTGCCACCCCGAAACTGCGCGAGGACTCGTTCACCTGCCGCGCCACCGCCGCGATCCGGTCCAGCGGCGCACCCTCCTCGGCCGCCGCGCCGGCGATCTTCTCCACGAACAGCGTCGCGCCCGTGCCTCGTCGCCCCGCCGTGAAGAGGCTGTCGGACACCGCGACATCGTCGTTCACGAGTACTTGAGCGACCTGCACCCCCTCCTCGTCGGCGAGCTCGGCGGCCATCTCGAAGTTGAGCACGTCACCGGTGTAGTTCTTGACGACGAAGAGCACGCCGGCACCGCTGTCGACGGCGGCTGCGGCGCGCACCATCTGATCCGGCACCGGGGACGTGAACACCTCCCCGGCGCACGCCGCCGACAGCATCCCGGGCCCGACGAACCCCGCGTGCAGCGGCTCATGACCGGACCCGCCGCCGGAGACCAGCGCGACCTTTCCGGCCACGGGTGCGTCACGCCGTACGACCACACGGTTCTCGACGTCCACGGTCAGTTCCGGATGGGCGGCGGCCATGCCGCGCAGCGCGTCCGCGACCACGGTTTCGGGGACGTTGATCAGCATCCTCAACGGTAACCTCCCAGTAGAGCCATCGGGTGGCGCCCTGATCAGGGTTCTCGCAGCTCAGGGGCCGCTTCGTGAGCCGTCGGTCCCGATGGTGGGCGGCTTTCGGCTGTCCGGTCCGGCGGGACGGCCGGCGACTCGGTCCCGAGTGTACTGACGGCCTGTGGTTGCGGGGTGAGGCGTGAACCGGTGGGCCCGTCCGCCCCGGCCGGTCCTCGGGCCGGGGCGGACGAGCCGGGGCGAGACGGTCCGTTACGGCGTCACCGGGCTGCCGCCCAGCGTCACGACCAGGTGACCGTCCGAAGCGAAGGACCAGTCGAGTGCGCCGCTGTACGCGGAGCACTTGGACCCGTTCGTGCCGGACCAGAACTGGTTCGACGCGTCGGCATCGCCGATGATGCGGTCGTTCGTCCCCTTGCCGCTGCGGCAGGACACGTTGTCCTGGAACGCCGAAGTGCCGCCGTCGAAGGAGAAGTTGCGCTCCTCGTTGTCGATGGCGATGTTGCCCGACACCGTCATGCTGCCCGGGTTGCTGTTGTAGGTGAACCCGTGCTTGCCGTTGTGGTAGGCGATGCTGCGCCGGATGATGTGGTCGACGGCGATGTCCTCGCCACCGAGCTTGTAGCCGTTGCGGTCACCGCTGGAGTTCTGACTGCCGTCGGAGAGGGTGCCGTTCTCGTAGGAGAGCGAGTCCTCGACGGTCACCGGGCCGATGGCCCCCGTGTCGGTCTTGGTGTAGAGGTCCCAGCCGTCGTCGATGTTGTTGTGCGAGACGGCGTAGCGGAAGACGTTCCCGGGGCCGACCGTCAGCTTCGCGGCGAAACCGTCGGCGTCCTCACCGTCGGAGTCGGAGTTGTCATGTGTCTCCGCGCTGAGGACGAGGTTGTTGGACGGCCACGCGTCGCGGGGGGTGCTGGACAGGATCCGCGAGAGCTGGAGTCCGGTGTCCCGGTTGAACCGGGTCACCGTGCGCTCGATGATGTTGTCACTGCCACCGACGGAGATCCCGTTGTCACCGGCGTGCTCGACGACGATTCCGTTGATGTGCCAGAACGACCCGTTCACGGCGAGCCCGCGGTTCGCCGGGTCCTCACTCATGGCCGAGAAGTCGAGCACCGGGGTTTCGCCGGGGTAGGCCTGCAGCTGTGTGCGGGCGCTCGACGTGCCGTCGTTGCCCTGCGGGATGGTGACGGTCTCCGACAGCTGGTAGGAGCCGCCGCGCAGGTAGATCGTCCCGCCGGGAGTGACGCGGCTGATCGCCGAGGGGAGCGTCGTCGGGTCCGACTGCGTTCCCGCTCCGTCAGTGGTGCCGTCCGGCGCCACGTACACGTCGGTGGCCTGCGCGCGCACGCCGGCTGCCGCGGAGCTCTCGGGCTGATGGCGCGTGGGCACGGCCTGCGCCGAGTTGCCCGACAGTGTGATCAACGTGCCGGCCAGCAGACCGACGCACGCGACAACAGGTCTCAGTTGCATCGTTCGTCTCCAGGTTGATTGGATCGTCCGATATCGAGGGTGGTTCAAGGCGCTGAACAGCCCGGGCAGGGGAGTGTCCGAGCTGTGGTGGAGAAAGCGCTTTCTCTCGAAGCTACGGGCGTGGCGTGAACGCGTCAACGGGCTTGTTCATGATTTCTGTTCATGTACTTGAATCCGCGAGGGGCCGCGCCGCCCCGCGGCGCAGCCCCCTGGGCCGACGCGGGGCGAACCGGTATCCGGAAGGCCTGTGGGTCAGGTGCGGTCGATGTGCACGCTGGTCGACTTCACCCGGGCGGTGGCCTGCATGCCCACCTCGAGGCCGAGTTCTTCGACGGCCTCCCGGGTCAGCAGCGACACGAGCCGGTGCGGACCGGCCTGGATCTCGACCTGCGCCGCCACGTCGCCGAGCTTCACCGCGGTCACGATGCCGGGAAAGGCGTTGCGCGCGGACGTGTAGGACGCGTCGTCGTCGCCGGCGCCGCCCTGGGCGACCTCGACGGAGAACGCCGCCAGGTCGCGGCCGTCGATGAGGCGGCGCCCGCCTTCCTCGCGGTGGGTCGCGACGCGGCCTGCGTCCGCCCAGCGGCGCGCGGTGTCCGGGCTGACGCCCAGCAGGCGGGCGGCCTGCCCGATGGTATAGGACTGCATATGCCGCACCTTAGGCGTTTGCAGCTTGCATATGCAAGCTTATTTCGGTGATTCCCTGGTGGGTGTGCAGGCTTGGCGGGCTCGCCGTCCGGCTGCTGCGGCACCCGCGCCCCGGTCGCACACCGGAGACCGCGTCAATGTAGCGCGCGGCGCACGGCCGGGTGGCCCTGCCGGGATGAGGATTCGGGGCGTGCGACCTAGGGTGCGAGCCATGGCAGACAGTGCGGCTCACCGGGGTTCCGCGGGGCGGGGTGCGGAGTCCGCCGACGGGGACGGCACGCCCGACCCCCGGCGGTGGCGAGCACTCGCGGTGTGCCTGGTCGCAGGCTTCATGACGCTGCTGGACGTATCGATCGTCAACGTCGCACTGCCGTCCATCCGGGAGGGACTGCACACCCCGGAGTCCGATCTGCAGTGGGTGCTGTCCGGCTACGCACTGGCCTTTGGCCTGTTCCTGATTCCCGCGGGGCGGCTGGGCGACGCACGCGGGCGCCGCGAGGTCTTCATGGCGGGTCTCGCGCTCTTCACGCTGGCCTCCGCGGCCTGCGGAGCCGCCCAGTCCAGCCTCTGGCTGGTCATCGCCCGACTGGTGCAGGGCCTGGCCGGCGGACTTGTGTCGCCCCAGATCTCCGCCCTCATCCAGCAGATGTTCTCGGGGCGGGAGAGGGGCCGGGCGTTCGGCATGTTCGGCACGGTGGTCGGCATCTCCACGGCCGTGGGCCCGCTGCTCGGCGGGCTCCTGATCCAGGCGGCCGGCGCCGAGGAGGGCTGGCGATGGGTGTTCTACGTCAATCTGCCGCTCGGCGCGGTCTGCCTGCTGCTGGCCCACCGGCTGCTGCCGGACACCCCGTCCGCCGGGCCGGTGCGGCTGCGGGACCTGGACCCGCTCGGGGTCCTGCTGCTGGGCGCCGGGGTGCTGGCGCTGCTGCTGCCCTTCGTCCAGGCACATCAGTGGGCGGGCAACGGGAAATGGCTGCTCCTCGTGGTGGCCGCGGTGCTGCTCGTCGCCTTCGTGGGCTGGGAGTCCCGGTGCGGCCGTCGCGGCACCCAGCCGGTGGTGAACCTCTCGCTCTTCCGTGTCCGTTCCTACTGGCTGGGCTGTCTGCTGATCCTGCTGTACTTCGCCGGATTCACCTCGATCTTCTTCATCACCACGCTCTATCTGCAGAGCGGCCTGCATTACACGGCCCTGATGGCAGGTCTCGCGATCACGCCCTTCGCCCTGGGGTCCGCCGCAGCGGCCGGCCCCGGCGGCAGGCTGGTCGGCCGGTACGGGCGCCCCCTCGTGGTCATCGGCATGACGACCGTGGCCGTGGGACTCGGCGCCACCGCGCTCGCCGTCCACCTGGTGCCCGGCAGAGGCGCCGGATGGGCGATGGCCGCCCCGCTGCTGCTCGCCGGGCTCGGCAGCGGCCTGGTCATCGCGCCCAACCAGACCCTGACCCTGTCCCAGGTGCCGGTGGCCTCCGCGGGAAGCGCGGGCGGCACCCTCCAGACCGGCCAGCGCGTCGGCTCCGCGATCGGAATCGCCGCCGTCGGCTCCGTCTTCTTCGCCCAGGTGGGGTCCACCGGCTGGTCCACCGCCTACGACCACGGGCTCGTCGTCTCCGTCGCCTTCGTGGTGGCCGGACTGATCGTGGCCCTGGCCGATGTGGGCGGGACCCGGCGGGGCAGAAGCCGTACACACCAGTCCGCGCGCCCTCAGGCCCTGTCGTAGGAGAGACCCGATGAACGACCCCGCCTCCACCGAACCGGACGGCAACAGCGAGTACGGCCACAAGCCCTTCAAACGGTCCAGGAGCCACTTCGCCGACCGGATCACCGCCGACGGCCGGGACGGCTGGCCCGTCGAGGCGGGGCGCTACCGGCTGGTCGTCAGCCGCGCCTGCCCCTGGGCGAGCCGCGCACTGGTCTCCCGCCGGCTGCTCGGCCTGGAGGGCGCGCTCTCGCTCGCCGTCGCCGATCCGCTGCAGGACGACCGCAGCTGGCGCTTCACGCTGGACGAGGGCGGCCGGGACCCGGTGCTCGGCATCAAGTACCTCGGCGAGGCCTACGACGCGCGGGAGCGCGGGTACCCCGGCGGAGTCAGCGTCCCCGCAGTCGTCGACGTACCCAGCGGCAAGCTCGTCACCAACGACTACCAGCAGATCACCCTTGACCTTGCCACCGAATGGACCGCGCTGCACCGGTCCGGGGCGCCCGATCTCTATCCCGGGCCGCTGCGCGAGGAGATCGACGAGGTCATGGAGGGCATCTACCGGGACGTCAACAACGGTGTGTACCGGGCCGGGTTCGCCAGCGGGCAGGACGAGTACGAGGCCGCGTACGCAGATGTGTTCCGCCGCCTGGACCTGGTGTCGCAGCGCCTCGCGAACCGGCGCTACCTCGTCGGCGACACGATCACCGAGGCCGACATCCGGCTCTTCACCACACTCGTGCGCTTCGACGCTGTCTACCACGGACACTTCAAGTGCAACCGTTCGAAACTGGCCGAGGACCCGGTCCTGTGGGGCTACAGCAGGGACCTCTACCAGACCCCCGGCTTCGGTGACACGGTCGACTTCCACCACATCAAGCAGCACTACTACCGGGTCCACACGGGCATCAACCCCACCGGCATCGTGCCCGTCGGGCCCGATCTGTCGGGCTGGCTGACCCCGCACCACCGGGAGGAGCTCGGCGGCCGCCCCTTCGGCGACGGCACCCCGCCCGGGCCTGTTCCGGCCGGCGAGGAGGTCCCGGTGCGGGGACGGCCGTGAGCCGGCTCCACTCCGTCTCGCCGGGCCGGCCGGCGTAGTTACCCGATCGGACGGCACGCCTGGAGCCGCGGATCCGCGCTGGTGGCCGCGGTGACCCGGAGGCGCGTCCGCACGGCTTCGCGGGATTCGCCGACGCTGTACAGCGTCATCGCCAGGAAGGCCATCAGCGAGGCGTCGTCCGCGCCGCCAGGTCAGCAGCTGCTCGTGCGCCTGCGGGTTCCGCTGCTCGCGCAGCCGTACCGCCTGGTTCAGCGCCTCGTCGTGTTCGCTCTCCGTGCTCATGGCGCCGCACGCTGCCAGGGCCGCGGCGCTATGGCACATCAGCGCCGACGGCGGCGTCCGGTGCGTCCGTGCGCCGGGCCGTGGGGCGGTACGGCGGGTTCCGGTCACTGCGGGGGCAGGGCCCTGTCGAGACAGCGGCGATCACGAGATATCTTGATGTCAAGCAATGTTGCAGACGTGGAGCGGAGCACAGGGTGACTGACTCGACCATCATCTATACACACACCGACGAGGCCCCGGCCCTGGCGACGTATTCGTTCCTGCCGGTGATCGAGGCCTATGCCTCGAAGGCCGGGGTCACTGTGGAGAGCCGTGACATCTCCCTGGCGGGCCGGATCATCGCCAGCTTCCCCGACCGCCTCCAGGAGAACCAGCGCATCGACGACGCGCTCGCCGAGCTCGGCGCGCTGGCCACCACTCCCGGGGCCAACATCATCAAGCTGCCGAACGTCTCGGCGTCGATCCCGCAGCTGAAGGCCGCGATCACCGAGCTCCAGGAGCAGGGCTACGCGCTTCCGGACTACCCGGACGACCCGAAGACCGACGAGGAGAAGGACGCCCGCGCGCGTTACGACAAGATCAAGGGCAGCGCGGTCAACCCCGTCCTGCGCGAGGGCAACTCCGACCGCCGCGCCCCCGCGTCGGTCAAGAACTACGCCAAGGCGCACCCGCACCGCATGGGTGCATGGTCGGCCGACTCGAAGACGAACGTCGCGACCATGGGCGTCGACGACTTCCGCTCCACCGAGAAGTCCGTCGTGATCGCCGAGGCCGGCACGCTGCGCATCGAGCTCGTGGGCGACGACGGCACCGTCACCGTCCTGCGCGACTCCGTGCCCGTGCTCGCCGGCGAGGTCGTGGACGCCGCGGTCATGCGCGTCGCCGCGCTGCGCGAGTTCTTCACCGCGCAGGTCGCCCGCGCCAAGGCCGAAGGCATCCTCTTCTCGGTGCACCTCAAGGCCACCATGATGAAGGTCTCCGACCCGATCATCTTCGGCCACGTGGTCCGTGCCTTCTTCCCGAACACGTTCGCCAAGTACGGCGAGGCGCTCATCGCCGCCGGCCTGACCCCGAACGACGGCCTCGGTGGCATCCTCAAGGGCCTGGACTCGGTGCCGCACCTCGGTGCCGAGATCAAGGCCTCCTTCGAGGCCGAGCTCGCCGAGGGCCCCGCCCTGGCGATGGTCGACTCCGACAAGGGCATCACCAATCTGCACGTCCCCAGCGACGTCATCGTCGATGCCTCCATGCCGGCCATGATCCGCACCTCCGGCCACATGTGGGGCCCGGACGGCAACGAGGCCGACACCCTTGCCGTGCTGCCCGACAGCAGCTACGCGGGCGTCTACCAGGCCGTCATCGACGACTGCCGCGCCAACGGCGCCTACGACCCGGCCACGATGGGTTCGGTGTCCAACGTCGGCCTCATGGCGCAGAAGGCCGAGGAGTACGGCAGCCACGACAAGACCTTCGAGGTCCCCACCACGGGTACCGTGCGGGTCGTGGACGGCAACGGCAACGCCGTCCTGGAGCAGGTCGTCGGCGCCGGTGACATCTTCCGCGTGTGCCAGGCCAAGGACCTGCCGATCCAGGACTGGGTCAAGCTCGCCGTGACCCGCGCCCGCGCGACCGGCAACCCGGCCGTGTTCTGGCTCGACGAGGACCGCGCGCACGACGCCAAGCTCATCGAGAAGGTCAGGACGTACCTGGCCGACCACGACACCGACGGTCTCCAGATCGAGATCATGTCCCCGGTCAAGGCCACCGCGTTCTCCCTGGAGCGCATCCGCCGCGGCGAGGACACCATCTCGGTCACCGGCAACGTGCTGCGTGACTACCTCACCGACCTGTTCCCGATCCTCGAGCTCGGCACCAGCGCCAAGATGCTCTCCGTCGTCCCGCTGATGAACGGCGGCGGCCTCTTCGAGACGGGCGCCGGCGGCTCCGCGCCGAAGCACGTGCAGCAGCTCGTCAAGGAGAACTACCTGCGCTGGGACAGCCTGGGCG
Source organism: Streptomyces sp. NPDC058221 (assembly GCF_042882365.1). NCBI lineage: Bacteria > Bacillati > Actinomycetota > Actinomycetes > Kitasatosporales > Streptomycetaceae > Streptomyces > Streptomyces sp. NPDC058221. The sequence continues at coordinate 11,725 of NZ_JBHVWF010000191.1, forward strand.
AGTTCCTCGCCCTCGCCGTCAGCTTCGAGCACCTCGCGCAGACCACGGACAACGCCGGTGCCCAGGTCCTCGCGGACACGCTGGACCGTGCGACGGCCACGTTCCTCAACGAGGACAAGTCGCCCAGCCGCAGGCTCGGCGGCATCGACAACCGCGGCAGCCACTTCTACCTGGCCCTGTACTGGGCCCAGGAGCTGGCCCAGCAGACCGCGGACACCAAGCTCGCCGAGGCGTTCGCGCCGCTCGCCAAGACGCTGGCCGAGCAGGAGCAGACCATTGTCGACGAGCTGGTCGCGGTCCAGGGCAAGCCGGCCGACATCGGTGGCTACTACCAGCCCGACCCGGCCAAGGCCTCGGCCGTCATGCGCCCGTCGGCCACGTTCAACCAGGCGATTGCGAGCCTCGCCTGATCCGAGCCGGTGGACGGGGGGAGGGGCCACGCCCCTTCCTCCACCCGCACCGCCGCTGACCGTTCCGCCCCGGCCGACACACCGTCGAGCCGGGGCGGCGCTGTTTCCAGGAACGGTCCGCCGGCGGGAAGTTGCCCCCGGGCCGTGCCGAACACCCCCGTCGGCAGAGCCGGTTGCCCGAGCGGATGGCATCTTCCGCGCCCCCGGGTCACGGATCTGCCGTCCGGTGACCGCATACCGTCCCGGCCACCCGGATCCGCCCGGGTGCCCGGATCGACCCGTCCGGGGACGCCCTGACGGGTGAATGTCGCGCCACGGCGGGCGCAGGGCCACGCCCGGCGGCCACCTGGCTGGTTTGCTGCAACCGGAAACTCGCGCGACGCGTGGGGAGGGCCGTTCGGCCGACCCCGGTGGAGGCGGCGCCACGCCGGGTACGCAGTCCACCGGCGGAAGACAATCGAAGGAGCGTCCCAGTGACGACGACGGGCACAACAGGGACAGCGGAGGAAGACGAGTCGTACGCCAACGAGCTTCCGGTGCACAGCAGGGAGCCGGGGAACGTCGTCATCAAGTGGCTGACCACCACGGACCACAAGACGATCGGCTCGCTGTACCTGGTCACCTCGTTCGCGTTCTTCCTCATCGGCGGTCTGCTCGCGCTCTTCATGCGCGCCGAGCTCGCCCGTCCGGGCACGCAGATCATGTCGAACGAGCAGTTCAACCAGGCGTTCACGA
>NZ_JBHVWF010000192.1:0-12656 GCF_042882365.1 Streptomyces sp. NPDC058221
GCGTCGTGGTCCAGCAGGGTGCCGAGGAAGAGGTTGTAGTGGATTCCCGCGACGGTGGTGAGCGCCGGGTCCACCGGGGCGAGCCATTCGTGCAGTGCGGCGAGGGCGCGCGGGTCGGCGGCCGACCTGGCGCCGCTGTCCAGCGCGTTGTTGAGCGTGCGCAGCCGCAGGTGGGCGAGCGCGAGCCGCTCGTCCGGGGTCGGCCCCGGCGGCGGTCCGGCCGGGCGGCGGAACGGTTCGGTGGCGATGAGCCGCCGCCAGAAACCGTGCTCCCGGCGGGCGTCCGCGCCCAGGAGTACCTCGGTGAGCCGGTCCGCGACCCGCTCGGGTCCGGCTCCGCTCACCGCGCTGGTGTCAATCGTTGTGGTCATACGACAGGAACGATCAGGAATCGGCCAGGACACCCGAAATCAGGCATGAGCGGCCATTCCCTTTCTGTTCAACAGGGTGTCCGGGCCCGCTCGAAGGCGAGGACGACGTTGTGTCCGCCGAATCCGAAGGAGTGGCTGAGGGCTCGCTCGACGTCCTGCCTGCGGGGAGCCTTCGTCACGCAGTCCAGACCTGACTCCGGCGGCGGTGCGTCGAGATTGGCGATCGGCGGGACGACGCCGTGTTCCAGGGTCAGCACGGTGGCCGCCGCCTCGATGGCGCCACCCGCCGCGAGGGTGTGCCCGATGACTCCCTTCGGCGCGGTCACCGAGGGCCGGTGCGGGAGGAGCCGGGCGATCAGCTCGCTCTCCATCGCGTCGTTCAGCGGGGTGGAGGTGCCGTGCGCATTGACGTGGTCGACGTCGCGGGCGGCCCAGCCGGCCTCGCCCAGTGCGGCCTCGACCGCCCGCCGGGCGCCCCGGCCGCCCGGGTCGGGCGCGGTGGGGTGGTGGGCGTCCGTGGCGGCGCCCGCACCGGCCACCACAGCCCGCGCCCGCCCGCCTCGGGCCCGGACGTCACCGGCCCGCTCCAGTACGAGCACGGCGGCGCCCTCGCCCAGGACGAACCCGTCGCGGTCCGCGGCGAAGGGCCTCGAAGCGGCCGCCGGATCACCGGTGCGCACCGAGAGCGCCCCCATCCCGGCGAAGGCGCTCACCACCAGCGGAGTCAGCACGGACTCCGCACCGCCCGCCACGACCACGTCGCACCGCCCGCTCGTCAGCAGATCGCGGGCGACCGAGATCGCGGTGGCGCCCGACGCGCAGGCGGTGGCCGGGGCCAGACTCGGCCCGTGGGCGCGCAGGTCGATGGCGACCTCCCCGGCGGCCGCGTTCGGCATCATCATCGGCACGAGGAGCGGGGAGACCGCGAGGGGCCCGTCCGCGTCCAGCCTGCGGACGTTGTCGACGAGTACGGAGACACCGCCCACTCCGACGCCCAGTACGACCCCGACCCGGCCGCCGTCCCAGCCCCCCGGGCGAAGCCCGGCGTCCGCGACGGCCCTGCGTGCCGCGACAAGGGCCATCTTCACGAAGCGCGCCATTCGCCACACCGCTCGTCCGCCCACCGCCTCGTCCAGGTCGGGTACGTCGGCCCGGCAGGCGAAGTCGACCGGCAGACCGGCCAGGTCCTCGCAGCGCCTGGCCACGCCCGCCCCGGCACACAGCCCCGCCCAGAACGTGTGCTCGTCCGCGCCCACCGGGGTCACAAGCCCCAGGCCCGTCACCACAGTTGCTGCCCCGTCCCACGCCATGCCGCGGCCCTCCCGCCCTCGTTCACGTCCGCGGCCGATCGAACGGCCGCGTCAGGGGCGAGGATGCGCCCACTGGGCCGAACGGGTCACTCACCCGTCGGCGCGCCCCACCACCAGTCACCCGTATGCAGTAGGCGGGTGCGAACGGGGCGGGCTCAGACCCGGGCGAGTGCCGCCTCCAGCTCCGCGCGGTCCGGCGGGTTGGCCCCGGCCCGGGCCACGGTCACGGCCGCGGAGGCCGCCGCGTGGCGCAGGACGTCGGTCACAGTCGCCCGGTCCAGCGAGCGCAGCCGTTCCCGGCCGTCCGCACCGAGCAGTCCGTATGCGGCGAGCGCGTGCAGAGCGCCGGACATGAAGGCGTCCCCCGCGCCCACCGTGTCGACGACCTCGGTGGGCAGCGCGTCGACGGTGACCTGCCCACCGGGCAGGACGGCGAACGCCCCGTCGCCGCCGCGGGTGACGAGGACGACGGCCGGTCCGGAGGCGAGCCACCGCTCGGCGACCCTCGCCGGTTCCTCACCCGGGTACAGCCACTCCAGGTCCTCGTCGCTCGCCTTGACCACATCGCTGAGTGCCACACAGCGCTCGGCCTTGCGGACGGCGGCCTCGTGCTCCCCCATCAGTTCCGGCCGCACATTGGGGTCGTAGCTGACGGTCGCCGCCGCCCTCAGCGAGTCGACGGCGGCGACGACCGCCGCCGCCCCGGGCTCCATCACGGCCGCGATCGACCCGGTGTGCACGTGCCGGGGCAGCCGGTCCGGGGATACCGGTCCGAGCGTCCAGGTGATCTCGAAGGTGTACGTGGCCCGGCCGCTGCCGTCCAGGGTCACGACGGCTGACGGGGTCGGGTCCTTCGCCCCGTCGGTGCGGACCTCGACCCCGGCGCCGGCCAGATGGTCCCGGATCAGACGCCCGTTGCCGTCCGGCCCGAGCTGGGTGAGCAGCGTCGCACCGTGTCCGAGTCCGGCCAGGCCGTACGCGACGTTGGCGGGGCTGCCTCCCGGGTGCACCCGGTCGGCCGCACCCGGCAGCCGGACGATGTCCGCGACGCATTCACCGATGACCAGCAGGTCGGGTCCTTCGAGCATGAGGGGCGGTCTCCCGGAGTGCGTGACGCAGGTGTCCTGGCAGGCGGCGCGGCATCCCGGCGTCTTGGGCCCGGTCCTGCCGCGTGCGTGCTGCCGATGGTGTCATCGGGCATGACGCGAAGAGCCCCCGGCCCACGGAGAGGGGCCGGGGGCTCGCGTCCCCGTACGGGTCAGGAGGCCCCCGTGTTCCCGTCCTCGCCGTATCTGCGCTCGAATTTGGCGACCTGACCCTCCGAGTCGACCACCCGGGCCCTGCCGGTGAAGAAGGGGTGGCTCTCGGCCGAGATCTCCACGTCGATGACGGGGTAGCTGCTGCCGTCGTCCCAGTCGATGGTCTGCTCGCTCGACGCGGTGGACCGGGTCAGGAAGGCGTAGCCCGCCGAGCGGTCACGGAAGACGACGGGACGGTAGGAAGGGTGCTTGTCCTGCTGCATCGACTACTCCTGGGGACGTGCGGGTACCGGCACGGGACACTCCCGGCCAGCCTGGCGAACCAAGGCGGCCGGCGCGAATCGCACACGTCCGTACGGGGGCATCGGCATACACGGTCCAGGGGGCGTCCGGCCCTTCACGGACAGGCCCTATCCCTCCAGCGCGTCGGCCACCGATTCCAGGAACCGCGCGTGGGCCCGCGCGCTGCACACCGGCTCGGGGTTCCAGGCGACCACCCGGGCGGTGCGTTCGATCGCCGCCCACTCCACGTTCGTCCGGAGCTCGCTCAGCGGGGTGGCATTGACCCGGATGTCGGCGAGCAGGACGGCGGGGCGCAGGGCCGCGGCCTCCGGCCAGCCGACCGTGGACCAGTTGGCACCGGAGCCGTCGGCCGGCTCCACCAGGCCGACTCCGAGCTCGGCCAGGACCCGTAGCTCCGGCCACATGCGGGGGCCGGCCAGGTGTGCCTGCTCCTGGCCGGCCGGGGACAGGGCGAGGACCCTGGGCCGGTCCGGTCCGGCCGTCAGCGCACGCAGCCGGTCCCGGGCGGCCTCCAGCTCCTCGATGGCCGCCGCGGGCTCCTCGGCGCCCAGCGAACGGGCCAGCAGGGCGAACCGGTCGCCGATCTCCGCGAGGGTGCGTCCCTGGCCCACGTCGATGACGACGACCGGAACGTGCTCCTCCAGATGCTTGGCCGTCTCCGGGGCGATGCCGTAGACCTGGCCGCCGCCGTAGCTGACGGCCACCACGAGGTCGGGCTCGGCGCTCAGCAGCGTCTGCGCGTCCAGCGTGGTGCCCGCGCCGATGTAGGCGACCTCGGCCAGGGGCAGCGATCCGGTCTTCGCGATGTCGGGCACCACCGGGTCGTCGTGGCCGGAGCCGAATATCGCGCTCGGCCGTATCCCCTGATCCCATAAGGTCGCGCCGGCCTGGACATAGGCGAGCACCCTCGTCGGGCGTCGCTCCGCGGACGACAACTGCCCGCGGTCGTCGGAGAATTGCCACACGGTCTGCTCCCTCACGTCGTACACCTCTCGCCACCGGCCGCTTCGTCGCGGCCCGGGCTCGTTCACCAGTACCTGCCCACGGATCCTGTGCGACACCCCCGGCACGGCGTCGTTCTACAGGTCCGGCTCGGTGGAGCGCACCAGGTAGCTGACGGGCCCGGGGTCCGGCACCGGCATTTCGGTGAAGCCGAGCCGGTCGTAGAAGGCTCTCGCCGGGGTGTTGGCGGTCAGCATGGACAGGTGCACCCCCTCGACCCCCTTGGCACGCAGGGCTGCCAGGAACGTGCGCATCAGCACCCGTCCGTACCCCTTGCGCTGCCGGTCCGGGAGCAGGTCGATGTGCAGGTGGGCCGGATAGCGGGCCAGTTCGGGCAGGACCATGCGCTCCGGGTTGTGCAGGAGCGCGATCATCTCGTCATCGGGGCCGCGCGGCGCACCCTCCGGCCGCGGGTAGCGGTCCTCGACGAGGGGGAGCCAGCGCTTGCGGAACTCCGTCACGAACCGGGGCGTGTCCGCCGTCCCGAGGATGTATCCGACCGCCCGGCCCGCGCCGTCGTCGATCACGAAGGCCAGATCGGGTTCCAGGTACGCGTACGGCGCGGCGAAGATCGACGGCATCAGCTCCAGGTCCGGATACAGGCGCCTGGAGTCGCCGCCGTTGTCGGCCGTACGGACGCAGATGTCCGCGAGGGCGGCGCGATCGTCGGGGCGGTAGGGACGAAGGCCGGTTACTGAGGTCATGGCCTCATCCTGCCGACACGGGAGCGCTCCCAGAAGAGGTGCTGAAGAAAATCGCCGAACACGGCCGTGTCCTGTGTCGATCCTGACGGCAGCCGTTCGTATAGAGGGTGAGAGGCCGGCACGGCGCCGGCGTCGCCAACGAGGAGGCTCACCATGAAGCACTACCTGCTCAGCGTCGTCACACCCACGGACGGCGTGCCGCCGGCCCCCGCGGAGCTGGAACGGATCATGCGGAACGTCGAGGGCTTCCACCGCGAGCTCCAGCAGGCCGGGGCCTGGGTCTTCGACGGCGGGCTGAGCGCGCCGAGCACGGCCACCGTCGTACGGGCGAAGGACGGCGGCACGGTGCTCACCGACGGCCCGTACATCGAGGGGAAGGAGTACCTCGGCGGGCTCAGCATCATCCGGGCCGCCGATCTGGACGAAGGGCTCGGCTGGGGCCGCAAGGCCGCACTGGCGATCGGGCTGCCCATCGAGGTCCGACCCTTCGAGGGTGAAGTGGAGGGCTGATGACGGGTTCGTCCGGACGGTCCGCCCCGGGCGGCGGGCCTGACGGGCCGGCCGTGCCCGTCCGGGAGGTCGAGCGTCTCTTCCGTGCCGAGTACGGCCGGTGCGTCGCCGTGCTCGTCGGCGCCTTCGGTGATATCGGGATGGCCGAGGAAGCGGTTCAGGAGGCCTTCACCACGGCGCTCGACCGGTGGCCGGTGACGGGACTGCCGCCCGCACCGGCCGGCTGGATCATCACCACCGCGCGCAACCGGGCCGTCGACCGGCTGCGCCGTGAGGCCTCCCGCGCCGACCGGCACGCCCAGGCCGCACTGCTGCATGCCGGGACAGGACCGGCCGAGGAGGGCCCCGTGCGCGACGACCGGCTCCGCCTGATATTCACCTGCTGCCATCCCGCGCTCTCCACCCCCGCGCAGATCGCGCTGACCCTGCGGCTGCTCGGCGGCCTGACCACCGCAGAGCTGGCCCACGCGTTCCTGGTGCCGGAGCCGACCATGGCGCAGCGCCTGGTGCGGGCCAAGGCGAAGATCCGTGCCGCGCGGATCCCCTACCGGGTGCCGTCGGACGCCGATCTGCCCGAGCGGGTCCGCTCCGTCCTCGCTGTGGTCTATCTCGTCTTCAACGAGGGGTACGCGGCGAGTTCGGGCGACCGGCTGGTGCGCGAGGACCTGTGCGCGGAGGCCATTCGGCTCGGCCGGCTGCTGACAGCGCTGATGCCCGACGAGCCGGAGGCGGTGGGGCTGCTGGCGCTGATGCTGCTGACCGAATCGCGGCGTCCCGCCCGCTCGGGGCCGGACGGCGGGCTGGTGCCCCTGGACGAGCAGCGGCGCGAGCTGTGGGACCGGGCGCTGATCGCCGAGGGGCAGTCGCTCGTCCGGCAGTGCCTGCGGCGGGGCCGGCCGGGTCCGTACCAGATCCAGGCTGCGGTCAACGCCGTGCACAGCGACGCGGCGACGGCGTCCGCCACGGACTGGGGGCAGATCCTGCGGCTCTACGACCAGTTGCTCGCCGTCGGCCCGACCCCGGTGGTGGCGCTGAACCGGGCGGTGGCCGTGGCGGAGGTGGAGGGCCCGGAAGCGGCCCTCGCGCTCGTGGACCGGCTGGAGCTCGACGGCTACCACGTCTTCCATGCCGTGCGGGCGGATCTGCTGCGCAGGCTGGGCCGTACCCGGGAGGCCGCGTCGGCCTATGAGAGGGCCGCGGACCTGTCGGGGAACAGGGCCGAGCAGGACTTCCTGCGCGGGCGGCGCCGGGCGCTGCCCGACGGCTGACCCGGGCTGTCAGCCGTTGACCGCCGTCAGCAGCACCACGGCGTCCTCCAGCGCGAGCAGCCCGTGCCGCTCCTGCGGGATCGGGTGCAGCCGTCCGGGTGCCAGCTCCACATCGCCGGACGCGGCCGTGAGCCGGACTCGGCCGCGCAGCACCTGGAGGGAGGCGGCGGGCGGGGCGTTGTGCTCGTCGAGCGCGGAACCTGAGGTCAGGGCGATGACGGTCTGCCGCAGCGGCTCCTCGTGCAGCAGGAGGTGGGCGCTGCGGCCGTGCGGAGAGGTGCGGGCCGCGGCCAGGTGTTCGGCGGCGAGGGCATTCAGATCATTCTCTGCGTCCATATGCCCTACTGTGCCGCAGCCCTCGGCCCCCCGCGATCCTGCTCGTGGACCCGCCGGGTCCACGAGCAGGATCGTCGCCCCTCCGGAGGTCAGACCCGCAGCCAGACCGCGGTGTCCTGCGGGAGCCGCCACGCCCCGTCCAGCGGGCCACTGGCCAGCAGCACCTCGGTGTGGCGAGGCAGCTCGGCCGGATCGGCGGCCAGGTTGACGACGCAGGCGAGTCCGCCGGTCCGGGTGAAGGAAAGCACTCCGGGCGCGGCGTCCAGCCAGGCCAGCCGGCGTATGCCGGGCTCCCCCGCTGTCCCGAACCCCGGCTCCGCACGCCGCAGCCGCAGGGCCTCGCGGTACAGGGTGAGCATCGAGTCCGGATCCTCGCTCTGCAGGTCGGCGGCGTACGTGGACCAGCCGTCCGGCTGCGGCAGCCAGGGTTCGGCGGTGGAGCCGAATCCGGCATAGGGCCCCTGCGCCGACCAGGGCAGCGGTACCCGGCAGCCGTCGCGGCCGGGGTCGGCGCCGCCCTTGCGGAAGTGCATGGGGTCCTGGATCCGGTCCAGCGGGATGTCCGCCTCCGGCAGGCCAAGTTCCTCGCCCTGGTAGAGGTAGGCAGCACCGGGCAGGGCCAGCGAGAGCAGGGCGGCGGCGCGGGCCCGGCGGGTGCCGAGGTCCAGGTCGGTCGGGGTGCCGAAGGCCTTCGCGGCGAACTCGAAGCCGGTCTCGGTGCGGCCGTAGCGGGTGACGGTACGGGTGACGTCGTGGTTGCACAGGACCCAGGTGGCGGGGGCGCCGACCGAGGCGTGCTCGGCGAGCGTGTCGTCGATGGCGGTGCGCAGCCTCCCGGCGTCCCAGGGGCAGGCCAGGAAGTTGAAGTTGAAGGCGGTGTGCAGCTCGTCGGGGCGCAGGTAGCGGGCGAACCGCTCGGTGTCCGGGAGCCAGACCTCGCCCACGAAGACGCCGCCGTACTCGTCGGCTATGGCGCGCCAGGAGCGGTAGATGTCGTGCAGTTCGTCACGGTCGATGAAGGGGTGCGGGTCGGTGCCCACGACGAAGTCGGGCAGTGCGGGGTCCTTGGCGAGCAGGGCGGCGGAGTCGATCCGTACGCCGGAGACGCCGCGTTCGAACCAGAAGCGCAGCACCTCCTCGTGCTCCTGGCGGACCGCCGGGTGCGCCCAGTTGAGGTCGGGCTGCTGGGTGGCGAAGAGGTGCAGGTACCACTCCCCGTCGTCCAGCCGGGTCCAGGGCGTGCCGCCGAATTCGGAGACCCAGTCGTTGGGCGGGATCTCGCCGTCGGCGCCGCGCCCCTTGCGGAAGTGGAAGAGGTCGCGCTCGGGGCTGCCGGAGCCGGCTTCGAGGGCGGCACGGAACCACACGTGCTGGTCGGAGACGTGGTTGGGCACGATGTCGATGATGGTGCGGATGCCGAGTTCACGGGCCTCGGCGATCAGCTTCTCCGCCTCGGCCAGGGTGCCGAACGCGGGGTCGATGGAGCGGTAGTCGGCCACGTCGTAGCCGCCGTCGGCGAGCGGCGAGAGGTACCAGGGGGTGAACCAGAGTGCGTCCACGCCCAGTTCGACGAGGTAGGGCAGCCTGGCCCGTACCCCCGCGAGGTCGCCGGTGCCGTCACCGTCGCCATCGGCGAAGCTGCGTACATAGATCTGGTAGATGGCGGCGTCGCGCCACCAGTTCGCGGTGGCGTCGGACGGACGGTTGGCTGCCACGTGGCGTTCCTTTCGGGCAGGTGGGACTCCGCCGCCGGCCCGCGAGCGGGGCAGGACGGTCGGGCCGGCGGCGGAGTGCTGAGGGGAGGGCTGCTTGGCGGGGGGTCCCCCGGGCGGGGGCGGGTTCGGTCCCGGAGGGACCTGCTAGCCCTTGAGACCACCCGCGGTGAGACCGCTCATGATGTTGCGCTGGAAGAGCAGGAAGATGAGCAGCGTCGGGATGGACGCGATGGTGAGCGCGGCGATGAGGACGTTCTCCGGTACGCCGTTGGACAGTGAGTAGATGCCCACGTTCAGGGTCTGCTTGCTCGGGTCGGGCAGGGTGAGCATGGGCCAGAGGAAGTCCTTCCACACCCCGACGACGGCGAAGATCGAGACGACGCCGAGGATCGGCCGGGAGATCGGCAGGACCACCGAGCGCAGGGTGCGCATCGGGGACGCGCCGTCTATGGCGGCCGCATCGAGCAGTTCTCTCGGGATGGAGTCGAAGAACCGCTTCAGCAGGAAGATGTTGAAGGCGTTGGTGACGGACGGCAGCCAGATCGCCCACGGCGAGTTCACCAGGTTGCGCTGGAAGATCGGCACGTCCAGGACCGTGAGGTACTGCGGTACGACCAGGACGGTGGCCGGGATCATCAGGGTGGCCAGCATCATGCCGAGAATGACCTTGCCGAACACCGGCCGCAGCTTGGACAGCGAGTACGCGGCGGCGACGTCGAAGATCAGCTGGAAGGCGAGCGCTCCGAAGGCGTAGTACAGGGTGTTGAAGAGCAGTTTGGACAGGTCCATCACGTTCCAGGCCTGGCTGTAGTTCTCCGTGTGGACCGAGCTGGGGAAGGCGGTGGGCGGGCTCTGCACCACTTCCTGGGTGGTCTTGAGACCGCCGGTGACCATCCAGTACAGCGGGCCGAGGAAGGCCACCGTGAACAGGAGGACCACCAGCGCGAAGACGATCCAGTAGACGGTCCTGCCGCGGCTCCTGCCGAGCTGGGCCGGCGAGATCAGGGTCCGCTGGCGCCCGACGTCGGCGGGGCGTGCGGCCCTGCGCCGTCCGGCCTTGCGCACATCGCTCCCGCGCCGGGAGACAAGCGTGTTCGATGCCATGGTCGTTCTCCCGTCCTAGTCTTCGCTGCTGCGGCTGAGTCGTACGTACACCGCGGAGACTGCCGCGAGGACGACGAGCAGGACGAGGCCGAGTGCCGCCGCGCTGCCGTAGTTGTTGAAGTTGAAGGCGTACTGGTAGATGAGGTAGACGACGGTGGTGGTGGAGCCCTCCGGGCCGGCGCCGTTGGTGAGCAGGAAGGGCTCGGTGAAGACCTGCATCGTCGCGATGATCTGCATGAGCAGGAGCAGCGAGAGGATGAGCCGGGTCTGCGGGATGGTGACGTGCCAGACCTTGCGGAACAGCCCTGCACCGTCCAGTTCGGCCGCCTCGTACAGCTCGCCGGGGATGCCCTGGAGCGCGGCCAGGTAGATCAGGGTCGCGCCGCCCATGTTCATCCAGGTCGCCGCGATGACGACCGAGAGCATCGCGGTATCAGTGTCCTGGAGCCATTGCTGTGCGGGCAGATGGAAGATCTCCAGGATGCGGTTGAAGAGTCCGTAGCCGGGGTCGTAGAAGTACTTGAAGAGCAGTACGGAGGCGACCGGCGGCAGCATCACGGGCAGATAGACGAGCAGTCTCAGATATCCCTGCCCGTGCCGGAACTCGTTGAGCACGACGGCGACGACGAACGGGACGGCGAAGCCGAATACGAGCGCGAGCACCGTGAACAGCAGGGTGTTGCGCCAGGCCTGCCAGAACGCCGGGTCGTTGAAGACGTAGGTCAGGTTGGACCAGCCGGCCCAGGTGGTCTTGCCGCTCTCGGTCTTCTGGAAGGCCAGGATGAATTCCCGGACCATCGGATACCAGGAGAAGAACGAGAAGCAGAGCACTGCTCCGATCAGGAAGCCGTGCGCTGAGATGTTGCGGCGCACGGCCCGCAGGAACTCCTCGCGGGCGGAGGGCCGGCGGGCGGGGCGCGCATGTCCCTTGCCAGGCCTGGTCGCCTTGCGGGGGGACAGAGTAGGGGCCGACATGGTGTCTCCTCGGTGCCGGTGAGCTGGAACGCAGTGGGACGGGCCGGGATGCGGGGCCGGGTCCGCGTGACCCGGCCCCGCGCGTCCGTTACTGGTTCGCCAGGACCTGGTTGACCTGCTGCTCGGCGGTGGAGAGCAGCTTGTCGACGTCCGCGTCCTTGTTGGTCAGGACACCCGACATGGCGTTGTCGAGGATCTTGTAGACCTCCTGCGCCTTCGGCGGCTCGGCCTTGCCCTTGACGGGGTTGTCCATGAAGGCCTTGAAGTTCTCGATGGGCATCGAGGCGTTGTCGGTGCGTGCCTTGTCGTCCTTGGCCTTGCTGTCACCCAGGAAGAAGTTCGGCTGCGGCAGCCCGACGGGGAGCTTGTCGGCCTTGGTGCGTGCCCAGTCGAACTGGCCCTTGCCCGGGCTGAGGTTCTTGAAGTTCAGCCAGGCGACGGCGGCCTTGATCTGGTCGGGCGAGCTGCCCTTCTTGATCATGTAGTTGTTGCCGCCGAAGAGGGTGCCCTTGGCGCCGGGGATCGGACCGAGGCCGAACGTCTCGTACTTGGCACCGAGCTGCTGCACCATGTACGCGATGTCGTCGGGGGCGGCGAGGAACATGCCGAGCTTGTCGGTGGATATCTGCTTCTGCAGATCGCCCCACTTCAGCAGCTGGGTCTTGCCCATGCTGTCGTCATCCCAGCGCATGTCGTGCAGCTGTTGGAGGACCTGCTTGCCGGTGGCGTCGTTGAAGGCCGCCTTCTTGCCGGAGGCGTCCACCACGTCCCCGCCGAGACCGAACTGGGCGGCCGCGAAGTGCCAGCCGCCGTTGTTGCCGGCGCTGTACTCCCCGTAGCCGGCGATGCCCTTGCCCAGGCCCGCGATCTTCTTCGCCGCGCTGCGGACCTCTTCCCAGGTCGAGGGCGGCGTGTTCGGGTCCAGACCGGCCTGCGTGAACAGCTTCCGGTTGATCATCAGGCCCATGGTGTAGTTGCTGGTCGGCAGGGCGTAGAGCTTGCCGTCCTTGCGGGCCACATCGATGACCTGGGGCTGGATGTCCTTGAGCGCGGGCACCGACTTGTCATTGACGTAGGCGGAGATGTCCTCGGCGCCGTCGTTGTCCAGCACCTGCTGGAGGTCGCTGAAGTACGCGTAGAAGACGTCGGGCTGCGACTTGCCCTTCAGCATCGCCGTGAAGCGGGGCGGTTCGTTGCACTGGCCGGGAGTGGACTTTCCGTTGATCGTGACGTTCGGGTAGGTCTTGTTGAACGTCTTGATGTCCTCGTTCCACTCACGCAGCTCCGCGGCCTTGGCCGCCGGCGGCATACAGTCGATCGAGATCGTCACCTTCGCCTTGGGGTCGAGCGGGGCCGACGGGTCGGACGAACCCTTGGATCCACTGTCCTTGTCACCGCTGTCGCTGCTGCTCGTGCCGCAGGAGGCGAGAGCGGTCAGGGCGAGTGCGGTGACGAGCGCGGCCGCTGAGGCACGGCTTGTACGGCGAGTGCGGCTGAACCCAGCACTTCTCATCGATGGTCCCCTTCGGGCATGAGCATGGAAGGCCCTCGGCCGGCTCTCTGCCGGGGCGTGCCACACTCAACCAGCGTCGACATGTGAACGCAATATCTCGCGCAGTTTTCGTAAAAGTTTGACAGACCGTCGCACGCCTCCTGCGACGCACGACAGAGGCGTGCCGCCCGGCTCCAAGGGGCCGAGACAGCACGCCAGGGGTGGTTCCGCACGGTTCACGACCGGACGGCCGCCCCGTTCCTGCAAACTTCGCACGTCGGTGCGCAAGCGATTTGCGCATCACGGG
>NZ_JBHVWF010000193.1:0-12366 GCF_042882365.1 Streptomyces sp. NPDC058221
CTAAGCCTTTCAGCGCCGATGGTACTGCAGGGGGGACCCTGTGGGAGAGTAGGACGCCGCCGAACAATTATTGTGGAAACCCCCGTGCCTTTGGCGCGGGGGTTTTCTGCGTTCCGGGCCGGAACGACGCATGAAATCGGATCGTGAAATCAGACGAGGGCAGCCATGCCAAGGCCGGTCTTCCTGCCGTGGCCCGTGCTCCTCATCGCGCTCCTCGTCTCATCCACCCGGGCGGGCCCCAGCCTCTACAGGCGACCTGCTGCTTTGAGCGCCAGGTAGGCGTCAGCCAGAGCCGGCGCGAGGGAATCGGGAGTCGCCTCGATGACAACGACGCCGTGTCGCTGGAGCTGATCCGCTGTCTGCTGGCGTCGAGCCTTGGCCTGGGCACCGGCAGCAGCCTCATAGATAGCGTCCACTGCGCCTCTCGCGTCGGCCATCTCGTCGACGTGCGGGTCACTGACGGCCGCAAGGAGCACGGTGTGCCGCTGCGTCAGCCGGGACAGGACGGGGAGCAGGCCTTCCTGGATGGGGGCAGCGTCGAGACTCGTCAGAAGCACGATCAAGGAACGGCGCGGAGTGCTTGCCAGAGCCGTTGCACTGAGACCGCGTGCATCCGTTTCCACAAGCTCCGGTTCGAGCGTGGCCATCGCATCGACCATCGCGGCCAGGACCTCCCCGGCTGCCCGGCGTTGCACACGGGCGCGTACCCGGCGGTCGTAAGCGAGCAGATCCACACGGTCGCCGGCCCGGGTCGCAAGAGCGGTCAGGAGCAGAGTCGCGTCCATCGCCGCATCGAGACGAGGGACGTCGCCCACCCGCCCCGCTGAGGTACGGCCCGTGTCGAGGACGACCAGGATGTGACGGTCGCGCTCGGGACGCCACGTGCGTACGGCGACGGCAGACTGTCGGGCGGTGGCCCGCCAGTCGATCGAGCGGGTGTCGTCGCCAGGGACATAGGCGCGGAGGCTGTCGAACTCGGTGCCCTCGCCGCGGGTCAGGACGCTGGTGCGACCGTCGAGCTCGCGCAATCTGGCGAGGCGGGACGGCAAGTGCTTGCGACTGGTGAACGGGGGCAGGACCCGGACCGTCCACGGCACTCGGTGGTTTCCCTGGCGGGCGGCGAGCCCCAGCGGGCCGTACGAGCGGATGGTGACCTGCTCGGCGCGGCGGTCTCCACGGCGGGTGGGGCGCAGGAAAGTGGTGATGCGGCGGCGTTCGCCGGGTGGGATCGACAGCTTGTGGCGAGACGCGGAATGTTCCGTGCCGGGGCGCCAACTACTGGGAGGCCAGGCGTCACGGAGATGCGCTCGCAGGAGGCGTCGGGAGGGATTGATTACGGTGAGTTGCACGTCTGCGCCGTCACCGAGTCGAACGCTTGTGTCGCCGGATCGGGTGAACTGGAGCGGGCGCACTGGCGCGGCCAGGGCATAGTCGCACAGAATTGCCAGGGACAGCGGGGCATTGACCGCGAGCATGCCCGTCCAGCTCGGGGCCAGGATGCCTACAGGGAGTGATCCCAAAGCTGCAAGCAACGCGGTGCGTCCGGTGAGAGCCACAATTCACCGCCTCATCGCGGTACGGGGACTTGGGCGAGCACTGCGGTGATGACCGAGTCGGGGGTGACGCCTTCCATCTCGGCCTCGGGCCGCAGCTGGATGCGATGGCGGAGCGTGGGGAGCGCCAGTGCCTTCACGTCGTCCGGGATGACGTAGTCGCGGCCCGTGAGCCAGGCCCAGGCCCGGGCGGTGGAGAGCAGAGCAGTGGCACCCCGGGGTGAGACTCCGAGGGAGAGCGAGGGGGAATCACGAGTGGCACGACAGATATCTACGACGTAGCCGGCGATTTCGGGGGAAACGCTGGTGTGGGCGACCGCGGTGCGCGCCGCTTCCAGGTCTGCGGGTCCGGCGACGGGGCGTATGCCCGCCGCCTTGAGATCGCGGGGGTTGAATCCGTCGGCGTGGCGCGTCAGGACGTTGATCTCGTCCTCGCGGGACGGGAGCGGAACGGTCAGCTTGAGCAGAAAGCGGTCCAACTGGGCTTCCGGCAGCGGATACGTGCCCTCGTACTCCACCGGGTTCTGGGTGGCTGCGACGAGGAAGGGGTCGGGGAGGAGCCGGGGGGTTCCGTCGACGGTGACCTGGCGCTCCTCCATTGCTTCCAGGAGGGAGGACTGCGTCTTGGGAGGAGTCCGGTTGATCTCGTCGGCGAGCAGCAGGTTGGTGAAGACCGGCCCCGGCTGAAAGGAGAACTCAGCGGTGCGGGCGTCGTAGACAAGGGACCCGGTGACGTCGCTGGGCATCAGGTCGGGCGTGAACTGGACGCGCTTGGTGTCGAGTTCGAGTGACGCAGCGAGAGCCCGGACCAAGAGGGTCTTGGCTACGCCCGGGACGCCTTCGAGTAGGACGTGACCTCGACAGAGCAGTGCGACGACGAGCCCGGTGACAGCCGGGTCCTGGCCGACCACGGCCTTGGCGATCTCGGAGCGCAGCGCTTCCAGTGCGGCGCGGGCCGTGCCGTCTCTCCCGGCGGTCTCGGCTGTCCCGGAGGGAACGGGGGGCGGGGCGGTCATGAAGTACGAACCTCCCTTTCGAGGGTGTCGAGTTGGTCTGCAAGAAGAACGAGGGAGGCGTCGTCGGGAGGAGCAGAGCCGAACATCAGTGAGTGGAGGTCGCTGTCGGTCGTACTGAGGTGTGCGGAGACAGCAGGCAGGAGTGAGGAGGGGGAGTGGGCGTCCCGCGGGGAGACGCCGACGAGGGGGGCGATGCGGGTGCGAGTGGCGTGGCGCAGTGAAGCGGCTGCCCGGTCGCGGGCGTTGGCCTTGCGGTGGAGTCGGGCGCGGCCCTCGGTGGACTCGGAGGCTCGAATGGCGACAGGCAGCCTTTCGGCGATCACGGGGCCGAGGCGCCGTGATCGCCAGGCGGCGGCGAGTACGGCGGCGAGGGTGAGCTGCAGAGTGCCCCACAGCCAGCCCGAGGGGATCAGATCGATGAAGCTGCTCTCCCCCGCGCTGCCGTCCCCCGTGCCGCCGTCATTGTTTCCGCCGCCGTTTGCGGCGGAGGGGTCGCTGAGCGAAGGGAGGTACCAGACCAGATGTGGGTGGGAACCGAGGAGTTGAAGGGCCAGCGAGGCGTTGCCCTGGTTGTCCAGACGGTCGTTGTAGAGGATGTCGGGGGATCCGAGAAGGACGGTGTCACCTGCTGCCGGACGCCGGAGGACCAGCAAGGAGGAAAGGCCGTCGGCCGGGTAGCAGTTGAGGGCGCCGGGGTTGTCCGAGGTGTAGCGGACGCCGCCCGTCTCGGCTGTGCCGGCCTGCCGGGCCACATCCAGGGAGCACCGGGGGGCGCGTGTGGTCACAGGGGCGGAGGATTCTGCTCGGACTCCTGGGGCCAGAGTGTCCACGGACGGCGGTCCGGCAGCGAGGAGTACGGTCCGGCCGGCGTCGGTGGTCGTGCCGTGGAGGGTGTTCTGCTGGTTCCGCGTCAGCAGGTCGGGCTTCGCGACGAGCAGTGTGGTGTCGGGGCCGGCCGCGGACGTGGCCGCTTCGAGGGTGGCCACGACACGGACGGAGATGCCGCGGTCCTTGAGGAGTTCGGCGACGGCCTGGCTGCCGTAGCGGTCGGCGGATCGGGGGTCGAGACGGCCGTGCCGGTCGCCGGAGTGGGTTGCTGCGAGGGCGACTCCGGCGGCGACGAGTACGAGGACGGCGAGCAGAATTCCGCGGGTGCGGTTCCAGACCTGACGGGGAGTGGGGGATGCAGAGGAGGACGGGGCGCTGGTCACGGTCATCCCGCAGCTCCACGGAGCGTGCTGGACAGCTGCGGTTTTGCGGCCTCGAGCTGGAGGTCGAGGGCGAGCAGGGTCAGGTACGCCTGCCGGTCGGCGGTGCGGCCACCGTATGTGACGTCGTCGAACTGCCGGGCTGCCGCCCGCAGTCGTGTGGCGTGTTCGGGGAGCGGGCGGCCGGCCTCCGCGGCGGCTTCATCGGCCGTGCGGCCGGGGCGGGGGTCCAGGAGGGCGCGTTCCTCGAGGGAGCGGACGATGGCGCGCATCCGTTCCTGGACCGCCTGGTTCCAGCGGTCGGCGGCGGCGTGGGCCTCGGCGGCTGTGCGGTGCTCCGCCGCACTGCGGGGGCCGCTCTCGAAGAGGGCGTCCGCAGGCCTGAGGCCGCGCTGCGGGGTGCCGAGCCGCCACCAGAGCGCGGCGATCAGAGCGAGGACGATCAGTACGAGTACGACCAGTCCGGCCGGTCCGCCGGGGGCGGCGCCCGAGGCGGACGAGAGGAGATCGCCGAACCATGTCCACAGGTGGTCGAGGGCGCGCTGGAGGAGGTTCGGGTCGTTCTCGTGGTACATCGGTTTGGACAGCTCGTGCTTCGCTGCCTCGCGGGCGGGCACCCGGGGGGTGTCCACGGGTATGTCGCCGCTCGCCCGGATCAGTAGCTGTGCCGCCGCTGTGCCTCCCGCCCCCGACACTGCGTCAGCTCCTGTTGTCGTAGCCCGGCAGACCCGCTGCCCTGGCGAGTTCGAGGTCGAGTGCCTCGCGGCGGATGCGCTGGTCCACGTAGAGCAGTGCCATGACACCCGCCGAGAGCGGGTAGGTGATCGTCGATACGACGACGTCGCCGATGCCGGAGACGATCAGGAACGGCCAGCCGAAACTGTTGGCGTCGTCGGTGAGGAACGCACCCATACCGCCGCCGTCCACCACCATCGCGATGATGCCGAACGGGATGCCGATCACCAGGGTCACGACGAGCGTCAGCAGCCAGGTGAGCGCCAGGATGCCGAAGGTCCGCCACCAGGCGCCGCGGACCAGCTTGGCGGAGCGTCGCATCGAGGCGGTGATCGACTGCCGTTCCAGCATCAGCGCCGGGGAGGCGAGGCAGAAACGGACCATCAGCCAGAGGAGCACCACGCACGCGGCGAGAAGTCCGAGGAAGGCGAGCCCGACACCGGCTGTGTCGCCGAGCAGGAAACCCGGGAGGAGTCCGGCGGTCATGATGGCCGCGGCGATGAGGGCCAGCAGCAGGGTCAGGCCCAGCAGCGGAAGCATCCGGGGCCGGGCCTCGGCCCACGCGTCGGAGAGTGTGACGGGGCGGCCGAGCACCGAGCGGCTGATCACCACGGTCAGCACCGCTGTGGTGAAGATGGTGGCGAGCATGGTGATGAGCAGAGGCGGGGCGCTGTTCGTCAGGCTGGACTGGAGCGAGTCGGCGGCCTGCCGCAGGGCTTCCGAGCCGGTGGCGTCCGCGTCCACGGACGGCGGCTCCGGCAGCAGGTATCGCTGCACGAGGATGTTCGCGGTCTGGGCGACCACGGAGACGGCGAGCGTGATGCCGAGCACGGTGCGCCAGTGGGCGCGCATGGTGGATACGGCGCCGTCGAGAATCTCGCCGATGCCCAGCGGGCGGAGCGGGATGACACCGGGCTTCGCAGCATCCGGCCGGCCGCCCCAGCCGGGCCCTTGGGGGCGGCGACCGCCCCAGCCGGGGGCGGGAGGCGGCGTACCGGGGCCGGGGGCGGAACTGCTCGGCGGGGACCACTGCCCTGCGGGCGGCTGCGTGGAAGACCAGTTTCCCGCAGGTCCGCTGCCGTCGACAGGCTCGGAAGGGCGGGGGACGCCCGCCTTCTGGTCGTCGGAGGGGGCAGATCCGGGCGAGGCCCAGCCCGGAGTGTCGTTCATTCTCGCTCCTTAACGGTCCTGTCCGCTCATCGGGGCGTCAGGTTGGCAGCCATCGTGCCACGCGCTGCACCTGTCCGGGCCTGGTGCTCTATCTCCTTGGTCTCTTCATATGTGGGCAGCTCACCGGGCAGACTGGGCGGATGGCTGATCAGGACGCGCAACCGCCGGTGGGCACCGCCCCCTCGGCGCTTCCCGTACTTCGCTGGGACGAGCCTCCGGAAGGTCCTGTGCTGGTGCTTCTCGACCAGACGCGGTTGCCTGCGGAGGAGGCCGAGCTGGTGTGCGCCGATGTGGCCGCGCTGGTGGAGGCGATCCGGACGCTGGCGGTGCGCGGTGCCCCACTGCTGGGTATCGCGGGCGCCTACGGAGTGGCTCTCGCTGCGGTGCGGGGGCAGGACGTGGCGGTGGCCGCAGGACTGCTGGAGGGGGCGCGGCCCACTGCGGTGAACCTCGGGTACGGAGTGCGGCGGGCTGCCGGGGCGTACCGGGGGGCGCTCGAGAAGGGAGCAGGTCCCGAGCTGGCGGCGGCGGAGGCGCTGGCCGAGGCCAGGGCGCTGCACCAGGAGGACGCCGTGGCCAGCGGGCGTATGGCGCGGTTCGGGCTCGCTCTCCTGGACGAGCTGCTTCCCGATGGCGGGCATCAGCTGCTGACCCACTGCAATACCGGGGCGCTCGTCTCGGGAGGGGAAGGCACCGCCTTCGCGGTGGCGCTCGGGGTGCACCGGGCAGGACGGCTGAGGCGGCTTTGGGTGGACGAGACCCGGCCGCTGCTCCAGGGGGCGAGGCTGACCGCGTACGAGGCGGCTCGCAACGGCATGGTGTACAGCGTGCTCACGGACAACGCCGCAGGATCGCTGTTCGCCGCGGGGGAGGTGGATGCCGTACTCATCGGGGCGGACCGCATCGCTGCGGACGGGTCGGTGGCCAACAAGGTCGGGAGTTATCCACTGGCGGTGCTCGCGAAGTATCACCACGTACCGTTCATCGTGGTGGCACCGACCACGACCGTGGATCTGGGCACCGCAGACGGGGCGGCGATCACAGTGGAGCAGAGACCCGGACGGGAAGTGACGGAGGTCACATTTTCGCAGGTCGGGCCGGACGGTCGGGAAGCGGGTGGCGTGATCGTGGCACCGCAGGGATCCCCGGCGTACAACCCCGCCTTCGACATCACACCGCCGGAGCTGGTCACGGCCATCGTCACGGAAGAGGGCGTAATCTCCCCGGTCACAGGGGTCGGACTGGCAGAGCTGTGTGCCAGATCATCGCAGATAACGATTAGCTAATGGGATGATGTCGATTATGAAGGGACGCGTCCTTGTCGTCGACGACGACACCGCACTGGCCGAGATGCTCGGGATTGTGCTGCGTGGTGAGGGGTTCGAGCCGTCGTTCGTAGCGGACGGCGACAAGGCACTTGCTGCATTTCGTGAGGCAAAGCCGGACCTGGTTCTGCTGGATCTCATGCTGCCCGGTAGGGACGGCATCGAGGTCTGCAGGCTGATCAGGGCCGAGTCAGGTGTGCCGATCGTCATGCTCACTGCCAAGAGCGACACGGTTGACGTGGTGGTGGGCCTGGAGTCCGGGGCCGACGACTACATCGTCAAGCCGTTCAAACCTAAGGAGTTGGTTGCCCGGATCAGGGCACGTTTGCGGAGGTCCGAAGAGCCGGCACCGGAGCAGCTCACCATCGGTGATCTGGTCATAGATGTGGCCGGGCACTCGGTGAAACGGGACGGGCAGTCCATTGCCCTGACCCCGCTCGAGTTCGACCTGCTGGTCGCGCTGGCCCGCAAGCCGTGGCAGGTCTTCACCCGTGAGGTACTGCTCGAGCAGGTGTGGGGGTACCGCCATGCCGCCGACACCCGGCTGGTGAATGTGCATGTCCAGCGTCTGCGCTCCAAGGTCGAGAAGGACCCGGAGCGGCCGGAGATCGTGGTGACCGTCCGAGGTGTCGGTTACAAGGCCGGACCGAGCTGACATGTCCCTGGGTAGCGCTGCTCCGAAGCCCGGGGAGCCGGGAGTCCGTACGGAGCGGGCTGCCGGTTCAGGGCACACGTCGTCACACGTCGGGCTCTTCCTGCAGGGCGGCCGGTTGTTCCAGAACCGGGCGCCCGGCGGGCCGGTGCCGCGACTGCTGATGCGCTGGGTGCGGCGTCCGCTGCTGCCCGCCGTGCGGCTGTGGCGGCGCAACCTCCAGCTGCGGGTCGTCGCCGGCACACTGCTGATGTCGCTCGGCGTGGTGCTGCTGCTCGGCCTGGTCGTGATCGGGCAGGTGCGCAACGGGCTGCTGGACGCGAAGGGCAAGGCCGCACAGACCCAGGCAGCCGGCGGATTCGCCGCTGCCCAGGAAAAGGCGAACGCACCGCTCACCCCCACGGGGCAGGGCGGTGACGCCACGGACGGCACGACCGCCAACAACTCCTGGCGGACCGAGCTCGTCGACCAGCTCGCCAGCGGCGGGAAGAACGCCTTCAACGTGGTGGCGCTCAGCGCCGACGAGGGCTCCCGCGCGCCCCGCGGCTCGGGCAGCGTCGAGGCCGCGAGCATTCCGCAGAAGCTGCGCGAGTCGGTGAACAGGGGCCCGGGGGCGTTCCAGACGTACGCCCGGATCAAGTACGCGAACGGGCAGGAGTCGCAGCCCGGTCTCGTCGTCGGCAAGCGGCTCTACGACATCGACCGCAATCCGTACCAGCTGTACTACGTCTTCCCGCTGACGCAGGAGGAGAAGTCTCTGACGCTCGTCAAGGGCACGCTGGCCACCGCGGGCCTGTTCGTGGTCGTGCTGCTCGGGGCCATCGCCTGGTTCGTGGTGCGCCAGGTCGTCACGCCTGTCCGCATGGCGGCGGGAATCGCCGAACGGCTCTCCGCCGGCCGGCTCCAGGAGCGGATGAAGGTCACCGGCGAGGACGACATCGCCCGTCTCGGTGAGGCCTTCAACAAGATGGCGCAGAACCTTCAGCTGAAGATCCAGCAGCTGGAGGAGCTTTCCCGGATGCAGCGGCGATTCGTCTCGGACGTCTCGCACGAGCTGCGGACACCGCTGACGACGGTA
The DNA here is from genome assembly GCF_042882365.1 of Streptomyces sp. NPDC058221. Taxonomy (NCBI): domain Bacteria; kingdom Bacillati; phylum Actinomycetota; class Actinomycetes; order Kitasatosporales; family Streptomycetaceae; genus Streptomyces; species Streptomyces sp. NPDC058221. Next base: position 8,738 of record NZ_JBHVWF010000193.1, read on the forward strand.
CGGATGGCCGCCGATGTCATCCATGAGGCACGCGTCGACTTCGACCCCGTCACCGCGCGCTCCGCTGAGCTGCTCGGTGATCAGCTCGACCGGTTCGAGTCGTTGCTTTCCGATCTGCTGGAGATCAGCCGGTTCGACGCGGGAGCCGCGGCGCTGGAGGCCGAGCCGATAGACCTGCGGCAGGTTGTGCGGCGGGTGATCGGCGGTGCCGAGCCGCTGGCCGAGCGCAAGGGCACCCGGATCCGGGTGGTCGGCGACGAGCAGCCGGTGATCGCGGAGGCCGACGCGCGACGGGTCGAGAGAGTCCTGCGCAACCTGGTCGTCAACGCCGTCGAGCACGGCGAGGGCCGCGATGTCGTGGTGCGGATGGGGGTGGCCGGCGGAGCGGTCGCGGTCGCCGTCCGGGACTACGGCGTGGGGCTGAAGCCCGGCGAGGCGACTCGGGTGTTCAACCGTTTCTGGCGGGCCGACCCGGCCCGCGCACGGACCACCGGCGGTACCGGTCTGGGGCTGTCGATCGCCGTGGAGGACGCCCGGCTGCACGGCGGCTGGCTGCAGGCCTGGGGTGAGCCCGGTGGCGGCTCGCAGTTCCGGCTGACGCTGCCGCGCACGGCGGACGAGCCGTTGCGCGGTTCGCCGATACCGCTGGAGCCCGAGGACTCGCGGCGCAACCGGGAGGACCGGGAGCGTGCCGCGGCTGCTCCCGCACCGGCCACGGGCGGCGAGCACCGGCTGATGGCCGTGCCCTCCCAGGCCGCGGGTACGGACCGCTCCCCCCTGCCGGTACCGGCCCGCGCCCCCGTGGCTGCCCGCACCGCTCCGGTTTCGGTGCATCCGGCGGCGCTGCCCGGTAACGGCGCACGTGTGGTGCCGAGGCCCGCCGAGGAGCGGACGGGCGGCCACAACGACTCTCCGGGGCAGGATCCGGGGCGGGAGGACACGACTCGTGGGCACTGACCGTCTTCAGGGCGGCCGTGGACGTGCGGCGGGACTGACCGTGCTGCTGGGATGCGGTGCTCTGCTGCTGACCGCGTGCGGCTCGATGCCCGTCACCGGGGACGTCAAGGCCGTGGACGCCTCGCAGCCCGGTGACTCCCAGGTGCAGGTGTACGCGGTCGCCCCGCGTGACGGCGCCACCCCGAACGAGGTGGTCGACGGCTTCCTGGAGTCGATGACCAGCGACGACTCCGATTTCCGTACGACGCGCAAATACCTCACGCCGCAGGCGTCGAAGGAGTGGAAGCCGAGCGCGGTCACCACCGTGCTGGCCAAGGCGCCGAACCGGAGCGACCGGCCCGTCCACGAGAGCGACCGCAGCACCACCGAGGTCACGTACACCCTGACCGGCGAGCGGGTGGCAACGGTCGACGAACAGAACGCCTACCAGCCGCTGGCCCCGACGGACTACACCGGCAGCCTCCACCTGGTGCGGCAGAACGGGCCGGACGGCAAGGAGTGGCGCATCGACTCCGTGCCGGACGGCTTGGTGCTCGGGCAGTCGGACTTCAAGCGGCTCTACCGGTCCGTCAACAAGTTCTACTTCGCCACCGGGCTGTCCGAGGCGGAGTCCACGCTGGTCGCGGACCCCGTCTACATCCGTAACCGGACGGACCCCGCCACCGGAATGGACACCGTGACGCAGGCGGTCCGCAGCCTCCTCAGGGGCCCGACCGACTGGCTGCGGCCGGTGGTCACATCGCGCTTCCCGGCCGGTGCGGGGCTGCGGAAGGGCGTCACCTCGCTGACGCCCGACGACCGCAACGTACTGAAGGTCCCGCTCAACAAGAAGGCGGACGGGACCGGGCAGCGCACCTGTCGGATGATGGCCTCGCAGGTGCTCTTCACCCTCCGGGACCTGACATCGGCGCGGGTAGAGCAGGTGGAGCTGCAGCGTTCGGACGGATCGCCGCTGTGCGTCCTCGGAGCCGACCAGGCCGAGGAGTACGCCCCCGACGGTTCGTCCGGTGGGCCCGACAGCCAGTACTTCGTCGATGCCAAGGGGCATGTGCAGCGCATACCGGGGAGCACCAAGGGCAGTGGGGAGCCGGAGCCGGTGGCCGGCCCGTTCGGCTCGGGTTCGGTGCGGATGAGTTCGGTCGGGGTCGCGCGGGACGAGCAGCTGGCCGCGGCGCTCTCGCAGCACGGCGACGCCCTCTACGTGGCTTCCATCACCGAGGACGGCGAGTTGCCGGCCGCGGCGGTGACGAGCAGGGCGGGAAGTGCCAAGAACCGTCTTACGGCGCCCAGCTGGGACGGCAGGGGGGATCTGTGGGTCGCTGACCGGGATCCGGACAACCCCAGGCTGCTGCGGCTGGCCGGTGGTGCGGGCAAGCCGCAGGAGGTCACCGTGCCGGGTCTGGACGGCGGCCGGATCAAGGGACTGCGGCTCTCCTCGGACGGGGTGCGCATCGCCCTGCTGCTGACGAGCGACGGCCATACAACGCTGAAGATCGGCCGCATCGAGCGTCAGGGACCGCAGGACAAGCAGCGGATTTCCGTGGTGGACCTGCGGCAGGCCGCACCGCAGCTGGCGGATGTCACGACGATGTCGTGGTCGGGCGGCAGCCGTCTCGTGGTGGTCGGCAAGGAGCAGGGCGGTGTGCAGCAGGTCCGCTATGTGCAGGCGGACGGCTCGACGCCCTCCTCCGGTGTGCTGCCCGGGGTGAACCAGGTGCTGGCGATCGCCGCGGCGGACGACGAGCAGTTGCCGCTGATGGCGGACACACAGGGCGACGGAATAGTGAAGCTGCTTCCCGGCGACAACTGGCAGACGGTCCTCAAGGAGGGTTCGGCGCTGGTCTACCCCGGCTGACCGGCGCCCGTGCGCTCGCCTGGTGCCGGGCGTTGTCCACAGGGGTGGTCCGGCGGGCCGGCCGGGGGCACAGTGGAACCATGCGCGGGTGGTGGCGGGAGATCACCGGACTGGTCCTGCCGGTGGCCTGTGGGGGCTGCGGCAGGCCGCGGACCGAGCTGTGCGAGGAGTGCGGCGCGCAACTCCACGGCGGGGTGCCGCGCCGGGTGAGACCTGTTCCGGAGCCCGACGGTCTACCTGTCGTCCATGCCGCCGCCGGCTACGAGAACGCGGTACGGGCGGTCCTGCTGGCCCACAAGGAGCGGGGTGTACTCGGCCTCGCCGGAGCGCTCGGCAAGGCGCTGGCAGGTGCGGTGAGGGCCGGGGCGGGGCCACGGTCCGGTCCGGGACCCCTGCTGCTGGTGCCCGTGCCGTCGTCGCGGCGGATCGTGGCGGCGCGAGGCCATGATCCGACGCGCCGGATCGCTCTGGCGGCAGCGGCGGAACTGCGGCGCGCGGGCACGCCGGCACGGGTGGCGTCGGTGCTGCGGCAGCGGCGTCCGGTGGCCGACCAGTCGGGGCTCGGAGCCCGGGAGCGCCGGGCGAATCTGATGGGCGCCCTGGACGTGGTGGCGGGAGGCGGCCGGCTGCTCGCCACCGGCCGGGTGATGCTCGTCGACGACCTGCTCACGACGGGTGCCTCGCTTGCCGAGGCGGCACGGGCGATCGACGGGGCCGACGGGCCGGACAGACCCCGTCCCGGGGCGCGCCGGGCGGCCGTTGTCGCAGTATCTCCGTCCGCCTTGGAAATAAACCGGAACTGCAAGTGAAGTTGCAT
>NZ_JBHVWF010000194.1:0-12126 GCF_042882365.1 Streptomyces sp. NPDC058221
CTGCGGGCCCGGTGTGTCGGCACCGGACCCGCAGCGCGCCTCCCCGTGGAACGGTCAGCGAGTGCCGACCGCGGCTCGGACGGCCCGCCGGGCCATCGCGCAGTCGTCGTGAAGGCGGCGCAGCAGCAGACGCTGCTCCTCGCCCGACGACAGCGCGCCCGGCCGGTCCTGGCCGGTACGAGCGGGAGCGGAGGTGTCCCGCATGGCCCGCTGCACGGCCGTCTCGTACGTGCGGATCTCGCGGGTGAGTACCAGCATCAGATTGATCAGGAACGCGTCCCGGGCCGCAGGGCCGGGCGCCTGGGCGAGCTGGCTGATCTGACGACGGGCCACCGGCGCGTCACCCAGCACCGCCCACAGCGTCGCCAGGTCGTATCCCGGCAGGTACCAGCCGGCATGCTCCCAGTCCACCAGCACCGGACCGGTCGGCGACAGCAGGATGTTGGAGAGCAGCGCGTCACCGTGACAGAACTGTCCCGTCCCCTGGCGTCCGGCGCCATGGGACAGACCGTGCATCAGCTTCTGCAGGTCACCCAGGTCACGGTCGGTGAACAGCCCCAGCTCGTGATAGCGGGCGATGCGCGCCGCGTAGTCCAGCGGGGCCTCGAAGAGGCCGGCCGACGGCCGCCAGGCGTTGACCCGGCTGACCGCTCCCAGCACCGCCCGCAGATCGGCCCGGGGCGGGGCCTCCGACGGATGCCGGGTCAGCGCCGCCACCCGGCCGGGCATCCGCTCGATGACCAGGGTGCAGTTCTCCGGGTCCGCCGCGATCAGCCGGGGAACCCGTACCGGCGGACGATGCCGGACGAACGCCCGGTATGCCGCTATTTCGTGGCGGAACCGTTCCGACCACGCCGGCGAGTGGTCCAGTAAGCACTTGGCGACCGCGGTCGTGCGTCCGGTGGAGCCGACGAGCAGCACCGAACGGCCGCTGCGCCGCAGTACCTGGACCGGGTTGAACTCCGGACAGATCCGGTGCACCGAGGCGATGGCCATCCTCAGCTGCGCGCCCTGGGGGCCGGACAGGTCCAGTCGTCCGCTGAGTGATTGAGTACCCGGCCCTGCCACGCGCCGGGTCCGACCCAGGCCGGGCGCCGGTACTGCGGCGCGGGGGTCGAGATACGGCCCGCCGCCCGCCCCGAGGGGACGGAGCGGCCGGGGCGGGGCGGACACGGAGGACGATGCTGTGTACATGGGCGAGACAGATCCCTTCGTGCGCCGACAAGTTGCGTGCGCCGCCCCGGCCGGCGGCCGTTCGGCACCCTGGGGAGTACCGAGGGCTGCCGGGCGGGGTGGCGCTTTCCTACCTGACACCGGCCCGCGGGTGGCAGACCATCTGGCGGACCCTGGCGAACCCTGGCGAATAGTCGCAGGGCATCTGACAGGGGGTTACTGTCAACACAGCCGAGAACCTGGGGGCTTGACGTGACCGGAGAACCCAACACCCGCCTGTCGGACCTGTTCGGCCTAGCCGGCTGGACCAAGGGCGAACTCGCGAGAATGGTGAACAAGCAGGCGGCGGCCATGGGCCACCCCCAGCTTGCCACCGACACCTCGCGGGTGAGGCGCTGGATCGACATGGGGGAGTCCCCCCGTGATCCCGTGCCCAAAGTGCTGGCAGCCCTGTTCACCGAGCGGCTCGGTCGTGTCGTGACCATCGAGGACCTCGGGTTCGGACGGCGCGGGCGTGTGGGGAAACGGCGAGAGACCGGGACGGAACAGAATCCCGACCAACTTCCCTGGGCGCCCGAGCGGACGGCAGCGGTCCTCACCGAATTCACGGGAATGGACCTCATGCTCAACCGACGCGGCTTGGTGAGCGCGGGCGCCGCGCTCGCCGCCGGCTCCACCATCGCCGGCCCCATGCACGACTGGCTGCACACCGACCCCGTACTGGCGGCCGACGCCCCACGCATCGACGATCCCGTGCACGCGGATCCGGCCGGTTTCGACCGGTACGAGGCCGCGCCCATCGGTTCGGAGGAGATCGAGGCGCTGGAGCGGTCCGTGGAGGTGTTCCGCGCCTGGGACGCCTCCCGCGGCGGCGGGCTCCAGCGCAAGGCAGTGGTGGGCCAGCTCAACGAGGTGGGCGGCATGCTCGCCTACCGGCACCCCGACCATCTGCAGCGCCGCCTCTGGGGCGTCGCTGCCAACCTCGCCGTACTCGCGGGGTGGATGTCCCACGACATCGGCCTCGAGCCCACCGCCCAGAAGTACTTCGTCATCGCCGCGCACGCGGCGCGCGAGGGCGGCGACCGCCCGCGCGCGGGCGAGGCCCTCTCCAGGGCGGCCCGCCAGATGGTTCACCTGGGCCGTCCGGACGACGCGCTCGACCTCATGAAGCTCGCCAAGTCCGGCTCCGGCGACATGGTCCTGCCGCGCACGCAGGCGATGCTGCACACCATCGAGGCCTGGGCGCAGGCTTCCATGGGGCGGGGCCAGGCGATGCGGCGCACCCTCGGCAGGGCCGAGGAGCTCTTCGTCTCGGACAAGGGCGATGTGCCACCGCCCAGCTGGATGCAGATGTTCGACGAGGCCGATCTGCACGGCATGCAGGCACTGGCGTTCCGCACCCTGGCCGAGCACGAGCCGGCGGCGGCCGTCATGGCCCAGCGCCACGCGAAGCAGGCACTGGAACTGCGGGTCAACGGGCGCCAGCGGTCCAAGATCTTCGACTACATCTCGCTCGCCTCGGCATGTTTCATCGCCGACGATCCCGAACAGGCCGACCGTTACGCCCGGCTCGCCCTGGTGACGATGGGGGAGACCTCCTCCCACCGCACCTGGGACCGGTTGCGCGAGATGTACCGGCTGACGGGCCAGTTCGCGGGATACGCGAAGATCGAGGACCTGCGCGAGGAGATCAAGCGCTCGCTGCCGCAGAGTTCACTCATCAAGCAGCGGACCAGGAGTTCGGAGGTCTGACCCCGGAGCGCCGGATGGAGAAGGCGCCGACCCTCAACACCTGCCCGGACACCGCACCGCGGACCGCCGGACGTCCTGCGTACCTGTGCCGTGAGTTCTGTTCTGTGCGCCCGCCCCCGGGCGTGCCGTGTCTACGCCCCGATACGGGCGATCAGCACACAGGCGTCGTCCAGTCGCCGGGCGCCACCGAACTCCTCGGCGGCGGCCCGTACACAGTCCTGTGCCGTACGGGCCTCGGCGAAGCGCGGCGCAAGTCCGAGCAGTGCTTCCGTGCCCTGGCGGAGGCCGCCCGGCCCGTTGCCGGCCCGGGCCAGCCCGTCGGAGTGCAGCACCAGCACATCACCGGGCAGCAGGTGCGCCTCGTCCTGTTCATAGACGACCCCGGAGGCCGCCCCGAGCAGTACGCCGTCGGGCTGGGGGAGCGGGCGCCCTGTTCCGTCGCGGAACAGCAGCGGTGCGGGGTGTCCGGCCTGCGCCCATTCCAGGGTGCGGGCCGCGGGGTCGAAGCGGCAGCACACCGCGCTGCCCAGGGCGGGCTGGAGGGATGTCTCAAGCAACTGGTTCAGGTGCCCCATCAGGGCGCCGGGCTCGACGCCGGCCATCGCCATACCGCGCAGGGCGCCGAGGATCATCGCCATGGCCGAGGTGGCCTGAATGCCGTGGCCGGTCAGATCCCCGACCGTGAGCAGTGTCCTGCCGTCGGGCAGTTCCATGGCGTCGTACCAGCCACCGCCGATCAGGGCGCTCGACTCCGAGGGGAGATAGTGGGCCGCGATGTCCAGGGCCCCGGGTCCCTGGACAGGCAGGCGCAGCGAGCCCCGCCACGGCGGAAGCACGGCCTCCTGCAACTCGACCGCGATCCGGTGTTCGGTGCGGTCGATGTGCTGCTGGCGACGGAGCGAGTCCTGGGTGCGGCGCACCATCTGCTGGCTGTGCCGCAGCGCACTGACGTCACGCAGGACCGCCCACATGGAAGCGGTGCAGCCGTCCGCGTCGAGCACGGGCTCGCCCATCATGTGCAGCGTCCGCGGCTGCCCGTCGGTGCGCTGGATACGGAACTCGCCGTCTATCGGCTTTCCGTCGACCAGGCAGTCCGTCACCAGCGCGGTGAGCAGGGGCTGGTCCTCGGGGAAGAGCACCGAGGGAAGGTCATCGAGGGAGAGCGGTCCGGCGTCGGCCGTCCGGCCGAAGATCTCCAGCAGCTCGTCGGACCAGCTGACCTCGTCCGTCAGCAGATTCCACTCGGCGCTGCCCACCCGGCCGATCAGTGCACCCGCCGGCTCATCGCCGGCGGGTCGCTGACCCGTTTCCAGCGACAGTCCGGCCGCGAGCTGCTCCGCGGCCTCCGGCGGCAGCCCTTCCCTGAGCTGTCCCAGATGCGCACCGAGATCGTCCAGGTGATGGACCGCCAGATCGCAGAGCGCGCGCTGCCAGCGCATCTGCGGATCGTCCTCGTCGACCAGCACGGCATCACGCCGTACCGCGTCCACATCTCCGCGCAGCCGATGCGTCCGGTTGATCAACGCATCGACGGCATCGCGCTCGGGCGGTTGTGGGGCGGGGCGGTCCGCAGGCAGATGGGACGGCATGACGTACTCCGATACAGGCGCGGTACAACCAGGTCTGAGGGTGGACCGAATACGACTGTCGCACAGCCGACTGGGGCCCGTAAGTGGTTTGGCAACACTCGATGCGTTCTTGCACCGGGCATATGCCAGCGGCTGACTGTGACCGCGATCTTTCGAACAGCCGTGCTTTTGGCGGGTGTTGAGCCCAGTCGCACGGCGTGCGAACGGCTCCGGTGTGCCTGTTCGCGCCACTTCCTCGCAGTGGGCGAGGAGCGCGGCGGGGCATATGCGGCCGGAGTCCTCGCGGTGGGCAAGGGCTCCGGCCGGGCGTCGAGGGGCTTCGGCGGGTGCGGGTCCCCGGTATCAGCAGACGGCGATCCGGCCGTACGAACCCATCTTCCAGGTCCACTTGAGGGTCTCGCCGGGGAACGTGGTCCAGCACCGCTGATCGGGGCCGTGGTCGATGACCAGCTTGATGTGCATGTTCCGGCCGCAGTTGTTGGTCGTCCAGGCCGTCTTGTCCTGCTTGACGACCTCGCGCGCCACGCAGGCGGGCGCGGTGTCGCCTGCGGCGGCGGCCGGTCCCGCCGCCGTCATCGTGAAGGCGGCGATCATCGTGGCAGCCGCGATGGCGGAGAGGGTGTTCTTCAGGCGCATGGTCACGTTCCTCGGGTGGTCACTCGCTGTGTCGGGCACTGCGGTCAACGATCGTTACGGCATCACGTGACGGCGTCGCCGGAGGATGGCGGACATGCGTCGGCCTGCTGCGGTCTCCCCGCCCGCACCGGGCGGGAATGCGGCCGGACGGATCGGCGTTGCAACGGCAGAACGAAAACGAATCCCGTTCCCATCAAGGGCCGGGTTCGGTTCGCGAGACCGGAGGTGCCCATGGCCCGAAGTGAAGCCCGTCCCGTCGTCAGGCTCCGTTCGACCGCCGGAACGGGTCAGACCTATGTGACGCGCAAGAGCCGTCGCAACAACCCCGACCGACTGGTCCTGCGCAAGTACGATCCCGCGGCCGGGCAGCACGTCCTCTTCCGCGAGGAGCGCTGACCGCGGAGCGGTTCACGCCACACGGGCGGACGGTTGCACCGTTCGCCCCTCCTGCCTCAGTGACTGCCTCAGTGACTAGGCCCTCAGCGACAAGGAAGGTACGCACATGAAGTCCCGCATTCACCCCGTCTCCCGCCCGGTGGTCTTCCGTGACCGTGCCGCCGGGGCGGCCTTCCTCACGCGTTCGACCGCCGACTCCGCGCAGCGAGTGACGTGGGAGGACGGCCGGAGCTATCCCGTCATCGACGTGGAGACCTCGTCGGCGAGCCACCCGTTCTACACGGGGGCGCGGCAGGTGCTGGACACCGCCGGCCGGATCGAGCAGTTCAACCGTCGCTACGGCACCGGTGTGCGCGCCGACAGTGAGTGACGCGCACGGCCGTCCGGCCTGGCTGCCCGTGCCCTGGATCACAGTCCGGGGCACGGATTCCCGGGAACACAAGACTGTGGTTTATCGTTCACCTATGTGTGGATGACGCACTGAGCGCCCACACCTGAAGCCGCCCCGGCTGGATTCCCCCGATCCGGCCGGGGCTTCCTTCTGCCCGGACGCGGTACCGGCACCCCGGCCGGCGCCGGCGCATCAGCGCCGTCGCGGCGCGACCTCGACCAGCAGTGCCGCCACTGCTAGCGCGGCCGCCGCCACGGCCCCGGTGGACGGCCAGTTGCGCACGGCGAGAGCGGCCACCGCCGCGCCCGCCACCACAGCGGCCAGCCGGCCGGCGACCCAGCCGTCACCGCGGTGCCACGACCCCACGGCCAGCCGCCCGACGAGTGACGTGAGCGTTCCGGTGAAGTAGTTCGTCGGCGTGGCCCGGACCCGGCCCTGGATACCCATCGCGACCCCCAGAAGAGCCAGCAGGCCGAGCCGGTCCGCGCCCGACGTGATCAGATCCAGCCCCCACAGCGCCGCACCGGCGGCGAGCAGCGCCACCTCGACCGCCAGCATCACCGGCAGCCGACGCCATACCCGCTCACCCGTCACCGCACCCAAGACCACCCCGCAGCCGTACGAGACGAGTGCCGTGACCACACGCAACGCCACTCCCTCCTCACCGGCCCCGGCGGCCGAAGCCCCCAGCAGCACCAGATTGCCCGTCATCACCCCGGCGAAGACCTGGCCGACGCAGATGAAGACGAACGCGTCCGCCGCGCCGGAGGCCGCCGACAGGAGCAGCAGCGCCGCATGGCCACGCCGGTCGTCCGCGGTGTCACGGCCGGGCGGGTCGGTGGACGTGGTGGAAGTCGCCATTCCGGCATCCTCGCCGGGATCCGGTCCGGCGGGGTGCCTTGTCCCCGACGCGGCGTGCCGCGCCCGCGGAAGTCACTCCAGACCGCGCGCCTGCTTGAACCGGGCCAGCCCGTCGGCCAGTTCCACCATCCGGTCCGGATACCCGAGACCGGCGCGCTCCGCAGCGCTCAGCCTCCACGGCTCGTGCACCGCCGGTCCGGCCACTGCCGCCAGCTCCGGCACCCACCGCCGTACGTAGTCGCCGTCCGGGTCGTAGCGCTTCGCCTGGACCACCGGATTGAGCACCCGGTTGGGCCGGCTGTCCGTTCCCGTGCCGGCCATCCACTGCCAGTTGAGCTGGTTGTCGGCGACGTCGCCGTCGACCAGCAGATCCAGGAAGTGCCGTGCGCCGACGCGCCAGTCCACGTACAGGGTCTTGGTCAGGAAGCCCGCCGTGAGCAGCCGTCCGCGGTTGTGCATCCAGCCCTCGTGGCGCAGCTGGCGCATCGCGGCGTCGACCACGGGGTAGCCGGTGCGCCCCTGCCGCCACGCCTCGATCTCCTCGGCCGCGTCCGTCTCGGACCGCCAGTGGTCGTGGCGCGTGCGGTAGTCCAGCCGGGCCGCGGCGGGCCTCGCCGCGAGCACCTGGTGGTGGAACTCGCGCCAGCACAGCTGCCGCACGAACGCGTCCGCTCCCGCTCCGCCCACGGAGCGTGTCCGGTGGATCAGCTCGACGGGGGACAGGGTGCCGAAGTGCAGATGCGGCGAGAGCCGGGACGTGGCGTCTCCCGGCAGGTCGTCGTGGCGGTCCTCGTACGCCGGGAGCCCGTGCCGCCGCCAGGCGGCGATCCGCCGGCGGGCCTCCTTCTCGCCGCCCTCGGCGAGCCCCGCCGAGACGCCGGCGACAGCGGAGCGGACCGGCACGTCCTCGGACCCCGGACCGTCCGGCACCCGCACGCTGCGCGGCGCGCCGAATGCCTCACGGACCCGCTCCGCGGACCAGCGCCTGAAGTACGGGGTGAACACGGCGAAGTGATCCGAGCCGGCCGGCGTGACGGCGCCGGGAGCGACGGCTGTGACCACACCGTCGTGGACGTGCAGCCGCACCCCGGCGGACTCCAGCGCGGCACCCAGCCGCTCCTCACGGCGACGGGCATAGCCGCTGACCCCCGCGGCCAGGTGGACGTCGCCCGCCCCGGTCGCGGAGACGATCCGGCACACCTCGGCGACCACGTCGCCCGAGCGCACCACCAGCCGGCCGCCCCGCTCACGCAGCCCCGCGTCGAGATCCCGAAGGCAGTCCGCAAGGAAGGCGAGGCGGTTCGGGGCGCCGAACCCCGCCGCGTCGATCCCCGTGTCGCGGACGAACAGGGGCACGATCTCGTCCGAGGACGCGAGCGCGGCGCGCAACGGCGGATGATCGTGCAGACGAAGGTCGGCGGTGAAGAGGACGACCGCAACGGTCATGGCGCAACTCCTGGGCGGGGCCGTGTACGTGTACGTGTACGTGTTCCTGTTCCGTCACGGGGCCTCGGCGGATGCACCCTCACCGGGTGACTGCGCGGCGTTCTCCCGGAGTGGACGGCACCGCGGCGGCGGCCCGCGCGATATTACGGGCCATCCCCCCGAACACGATCGCGTGAAACGGGGAGACACTCCACCAGTACGCATGTCCGAGGAGCCCGCGCGGATGGAACAGGGCCCGCTGCCGATAGTGCGACCGGCCGTTCCCGTCCTGCTCCGCATACATTTCCAGCCATGCCAGGCCGGGCAGCCGCATCTCCGCACGCAGCCGCAGCAGATGCCCCGGCTCGATCGCCTCGACCCGCCAGAAGTCCAGCGAATCACCCACCCGCAGCCGGTCGGTGTCCCGCCGGCCGCGGCGCAGGCCCACCCCGCCCACCAGCCGGTCGAGCCAGCCCCGCACCGCCCAGGCCAGCGGGAACGAATACCAGCCGTGGTCGCCGCCGATCCCCTCGATGACCTTCCACAGGGCCTCGGGCGACGCATCGGTGTCGAGCTCCCGCACATCCGTGTACAGGCTGCCGCCGGCCCAGTCGGGGTCGGTGGGCAGCGGGTCGCTGGGCACTCCGGGCACCGACGCGGAGGACCACCGGGTGGTGACCCGGGCCTCGCGCACCCGCTGGAGCGCCAGCCGCAGGGCCTTCTCGAACGTGAAGGGCTGTCCGGGCCCGTCGGGCACGTACCGCGCGATGTCGTGTTCCTGGCACACGACCTCATAGCGCAGCGACTCGGCGAGGGGCCGCGCGATCGACCTGGGAACGGGTGTGACCAGCCCGATCCAGTGGCTGGACAGCGTGGGCGTCAGCATCGGCACCGGCAGGATCAGCCGGTGCGGAAGCGTCGCGACCTCCGCGTACTGCTGCATCATCTCGCGGTACGTGATGACGTCCGGCCCTCCGATGTCGAAGGCACGGCTGACCTCCCGGGGCATCCGGGCGCTGCCGACCAGATAGCGCAGCACGTCCCGGACCGCGATCGGCTGGATCCGGGTCGAAACCCAGCTCGGTGTCACCATGACGGGCAGCCGCTCCGTGAGATAGCGCAGCATCTCGAACGACGCCGACCCTGATCCGATGATCACCGCCGCCCGCAGAACGGTGGCCGGGACCCCGGATCCCAGCAGAATCCTGCCGACCTCGGCGCGTGAGCGCAGATGCGGTGAGAGTTCCTTCGCAGGTACGCCCGGTGGCGTGAGCCCGCCGAGGTAGACGATGCGGCCGACGCTTCGGCGGGCCGCGGACTCGGCGAAGACCGTGGCGGACGCGCGGTCCGTGTCCTCGAAGTCCGCACCGCTCGTCAGCGCGTGCACCAGGTAGTAGGCGACGTCGATACCGGCCATCGCCGCGGCGACCGAGTCCGCGTCGGTGACATCACCCCGTACGACCTCCACATCCCCGGCCCACGGGTAGTCCCGCAGCTTCTCCGGGCTCCGAGCCATGCACCGCACCCGGTGCCCGGCCGCCAGGAGCTCGGGCACCAGCCGGCCCCCGATGTATCCGGTGGCCCCGGTCACCAGGCAGTGCAGGGGCTTCTCCTTGTTACTGCTCACCATGGGATCTCCGCATCGGCAGGGGTGTTGCTCGCTTCACCGTGCCTCGCCGTCGCGCGTCACGCTCCTCGAAGCGTCCGGATGCCGTGGCGGAACACCGGTCCGCCAGATGGCCGCTGCCCGCGTTCCCTCTCCGCGGGCGCCCTTGACCAGGTGTGTTGACCCGCAGCGTCGATCGTGCGCCGGTCAGCACTCCACGCCGTCCGGCGCGCCGGACACCGAACTCCGGATACGGAGGAGCGCGCGGCGGACATGGCTCTTGACCGTGCCGAGCGGCAGCCCCGTCAGCTCGGCGATGCGGGTCTGGGGGATGCCGTCGTAATAGGCCATGTGCAGGATCCGGCGCTGCACCTGGGGCAGCTTCCCCAGCTCCGTCCCGACCAGGACCCGGTCGAGCGCCGCCTCCGGACGGTCGGCCGCGCCGGTGTCCGTCACCCGCAGCCGCGCCGCGGTGGCAGCGGCCAGCTCTCCGCGACGGGTGCGGGCGGTGAGCGCGTCCGCGATCTTGCGACGGGTGATGCCGACCAGCCAGCCGGCCAGCGGTCCGCGCTCCGGGCGGTATCCGAGCCTGCCGCGCCAGGCGGCCATGAAGACCTGCTGGGTGATGTCCTCGGCCTCCCGGCTGTCGCCCAGGGAGCGGGCCGCCAGCGACTGCACCAGGGAACCCCACCTCCGGTAGGCGGCGGCGAAACACTCCTCGCTGCCGCGGACCAGCCCGGCGGCGAGCTCCTCGTCGGCAACGTCATGTGCGAGCCACGGCAGCGTGTCCTGCGGTGCGAGCGCGGTCATGGCTGTCCTTCCTCCGGGCGGCCAGGCCCGGCAGCTGCTCCGGGGTGGGGCCCGGCCGGACAACACGCGTCGTTCCTGCGTCGGATGATCAAACGCATGCCGTCCTCCGCGGAACAGGCGCGCGGCGCGACAGTGTCCTCGGCCCGGCCACGGGCACAGTGGCACGTCGACCCTGCGTCGCGCCGACGACACTCCGGACCTGGGACCGCCGCTACGGCATCGGCGCCGCGCAGGGGCCGGCGGGGCGATCAGCGTGCCCACCGCGTTCCGCGAACGCCGAGTCGCGCCCCGGCCCGTGAGGTGTGGTCCGACCGGACGGGGGAACTTGTCGCCCATGAACGCAGAGGCGGAGAGCGGGACGCAGAACGGAACGCGGCGCAGAACCTGGGCGAGCGTTCTCCTGCAGGTGACCATTCTGGTGCTGGCCTTGCTGGCCATGGTCGGTTTTTCCGTGGTGCTGGCGAAGGTGACGCTCACGCCCTCGCCCGCCTCGGAGGAACTGGTGAAGTCGAATCTGCGGCCGGGCCGGTCGCTACGTCAGTACGCGGAGGACTACACGTTCCTCGCGGCCTGCAAGCAGGCGGGCGGAAACGTGGTGCTGGGCATGCCGTTCGGCGTGATTCTGCCCATCCTCGTACCGCGCCGCATGCGGATGATCCGCATGGTCCTGCTGACCGTGGCGGTCATAGTTCTGGTCGAACTCGTGCAGGGCGCCCTGGTGGCGGGCCGGGCCTTCGACGTCGACGACGTCATCCTCAACACCGCGGGAGCGCTCCTCGGTTACCTGCTGCTGGGGCGCCGTCTGAGCCACCGGTACCACGTGCTGGCGGCAGGACGGGAACCGGAGCCGGCTCCCGAGCGGACCAGCGCTCCGACGCCGCCCGCAGGCGACAAGCGGGGGGCGCCGTCGGCGCGACGATCGTGGCGCAGCGCATGGGCGAAGGCCGCGGCACGGGCGAAACCGGCGGCGAAGTCGGAGCCGAAGTCCGGAACGACGACGAGGCCCAAGCCCAGGCCGAAGGCCAGGCCCACTCCCAGGACCGGCGCCACGGCCGCGAAGGCCCCGAAGCCGAAGGCCGCCGGCGCCAAGTCCGGGGCGGCTGCGAAGGCCAGGACGGTTCCGAAGGCCAAGTCCGGTGCCGCAAGCGGCAGGAACGCACGTGGCGACGGCTCCCGCACCGGTGCGGGCCGGGCGCTGCTGGACCGGTTCCGCAGCCGCTGACCGGGACCGGGCCGGGGGAGTGCCCCGGCCCGGTCCCTCTGACCCCGCCGGCCCGGCCGCTCCTGGCCTGTTCCGGTACGTACGGGGGCAGGTCCGGGAGCGGTGGCCACGCTCTGCTCCTGTTGCTGCGGCACGTCCGGATGAGGCGTGCCCGCCGGATCCGGACCGGCGGGCACCCGTTCGGCCCGCGGCCGATTGCGGGCCGCTCCGCCCGGCCCGAGCGTGAGGGGGTTGCCCGGGGGCACAGGGGGTACCGATCAACCAC
>NZ_JBHVWF010000195.1:0-12113 GCF_042882365.1 Streptomyces sp. NPDC058221
CTCGTACAGGGACGCGTCCGTGCCGGGTCCTGAGCCTCTGTGGCGGTGCCGCCCGCGCTCAGGGCGGCAGGGGCCCTGCGGGCCGTGCCGGGCCCCGCCAGGGGCTCCAGGGCGCCACAAGGCCCTGCTGCGGGGGCAGAAGCAGCCGGGGGCGCCTCAGCCGATCCAGCAGCGCTTCACGGCGCCGCCGTCGACCTCGAAGTTGATCCGGCCGCCCTGGAACTCCATGGTGATGACGGTGCCCGGCGGCAGGGCTCTGACCGTGGTCCAGCCACGCTCGCGGGCCTGCCGTTCGGCGGTTTCGGCGGTGAGGCCGACATAGCGGCCGGGCGCGTCGTCGGGCTGGGCGGACGGGGTCGGTATGGGTGCCATACCTCTCACCGTAGGCGGACCCGGACGGCGGCGGAAGCCGGGGCGCCGACCGGGTGCACGGCATCCTCACGTCCCCCACCGGTCACGCTTGTGTCACAGGATCACCACACGTGTTCCCGGCGGAATCCCTCACCCGAACGTGCGATTCACAACCCGACGCACAGTAATCACACAGGTCGGAGAACGAGCTGCGCAACGAGCCGGGAAACAGCACGGATATCCACTTCCCGGCACCCGTCGATTCACCTCCGAAACGTTCCTCCGTAAACGAGAAACCCGTCGGGAATTCATCCTTCCTTATCGCACCCTTATCCCATGCTCACAATATCCACACGATCGGACCGGGTCGGCGGTGCGGTTCTGCCCGTATAGCAGACGACCCGAATCACCCGCTTTCCGGCGTCGGAGCGACCGTTCCGACGTCATGCCGCAGGAGCGGGACCCTCCGGCGGACGCCGGTCCGGCCTTCCGTTTCCCATGTCATGACTTGTACGTGTATCGCCGAGCCGGTGGCTCCCCCGGTTCGATTCCGTTCGCTTTCCCGCGTGACCCCGGCAGCAGCTCACCCGTTGTCTTCTTCATGAGCCGGGAACCGCCCGGCGCACGTACCGAGTTCGAGGAGCCACCCGTGCCGCGCATGCTCGACGTCAGCGAGGACGTACGCGCCGAGATCGGCGACGCCGAAGCCGACCGGCTGCTCGTCGGCGACAACGCCCCCGGCAGTTACGACTGCACCTCCTGCCGAACCCCCGGCGACTCCGAACAGGAACGCACCAGCACGGTGCTGTTCGTCGGTGACGAGACCGCGGTACTCGCCTTCGCCCACGCGACCTGCATCCCCTCGCAGGTCGTCCAGGTCGCCGAGGAGCAGTTGCAGGGGGCCGTGCGCAGCATCACCGGCAGCGAGCAGGACGGTCAGGACGACCCGCTGACCCCGGAGCAGGCCGTGCTGGGGATCACCAGCGGTCTCGTTCTGATCGACGACGAGCTCCACCCGGCGCTGGTCGTCGAACCGACCGGGGCCATCGCACGCCCCGGCACGGACGGCAGCGGTGGCGACGAGTTCCTGCAGCTGCTGCTGGAGCAGGGCTTCCACCCGGTCCACCGGATGGATCAGGTCCCCGAGGTGCTGCACGGCTGGTCGATCCTGCTCGCCATGGGGCAGCTGCACGCGGTGCTCCAGCCCGGCACGGGCGGTGGCGCCCCGGTGGCCTGGTGGCAGGCGCACGCGCCCCTCCAGGTGACCGAGGGCTGGCGGACCGCGGCCAACAAGTCCCAGACCGTGCTCGTCTACGCCGCGCCGGCCGGTTCGATCGGCCAGCAGCCCCGTGAGGACCTGCTGCGCGACGCGCTGGAGAAGGCCGCGTCCGGCGGGATCCTGGTCGCCGCGGCCATGCCGCTGGCCGGGACCTGAGCGTGTCCGGGCGCTCCGGGCCCGCTCGGCGAACACCGATTTCTCCGGCGGGCCCGCATCCGACGGGCGGTGGGGTCGTTGGCACCTACGTGCACTCATACGACCCCTCCCACCAGCGTCCGAGCCCGATCCCTGCCATGCGTCCCGCGCAGGACCCATCGGGTGGCCCGTCCCGCACCCCGATCTACGACGCGCTGTATTCCGAGTACCGCCGCTCGTTCAGGGCGTTGCCGGGTGACCGGAGCGGGGAGGAGAGCCTGGGGCTCCCGACATTCGGCAGCGGGTTCTTCGGCTCCCGCGCTTCGCTGAGCGGCCACTCGGGGCACGGCGGAGCGAGTGCGTCCGCCGGGACGGGTGGAGCGGCCGGGCACAGCACCAGCGGTTCCGGCACGCACACCGGAAGCCTCGGCTCCTGGCAGCGGGTGGGGCGGCATGCGGGACGGGTCCGGCCCGCACTGCCACCGGGCTCCCGCGGAGCCTGAGCCGGACAGTACGACGGAGCCCCGGACCACTCGTTCTGCGCGTGGTCCGGGGCTCCGTCGCGTCCGTGCCGGGGCTCTGCGGGAGCTCCGGACGCGGACCCGGGCTTCATCGCCCGGCCCGCGTCATCCGCTGCCTACTTGTTGCGGCCGCGCTTCTCGCGGACCCGCACCGAGATGTGGATCGGGGTGCCCTCGAAGCCGAACTCCTCGCGCAGTCGTCGCTCGACGAAGCGCCGGTAGCCGTGCTCCAGGAAGCCGGAGGCGAAGAGCACGAAACGCGGCGGCTTGGTGCCCGCCTGGGTGCCGAAGAGGATGCGGGGCTGCTTGCCACCACGGATGGGGTGCGGGTGGGAGGCGACGATCTCACCGAGGAACGCGTTCAGCCGGCCGGTGGGGACACGGGTCTCCCAGCCGGTGAGCGCGGTCTCGATCGCCGGGACCAGCTTCTCCATGTGACGGCCGGTGAGGGCCGAGACATTGACCCGCGGGGCCCACGCGACCTGCGCGAGCTCCGTCTCGATCTCGCGCTCCAGGTAGTAGCGGCGCTCCTCGTCGAGGGTGTCCCACTTGTTGAAAGCGACGACGATCGCACGTCCGGCCTCCACGGCCATGGTCACGATGCGCTGGTCCTGGACGCTGATCGACTCGCTGGAGTCGATCAGGATGACGGCGACCTCGGCCTTCTCCACGGCGGCCGCGGTACGCAGCGAGGCGTAGTAGTCGGCGCCCTCCTGGAGGTGTACCCGGCGCCGGATACCGGCCGTGTCGATGAACTTCCAGGTGATGCCGCCGAGGTTGATCAGCTCGTCGACCGGGTCTCGGGTGGTGCCGGCCTGCTCGTTGACGACGACCCGGTCCTCGTTGGCCACCTTGTTCAGCAGCGAGGACTTGCCGACGTTCGGGCGGCCGATCAGCGCGATGCGGCGCGGTCCGCCGATGGCGGTGCCGAACGACTGGGCAGGTGCCTCGGGAAGCGCCTCCAGAACGGCGTCGAGCATGTCACCGGTGCCGCGGCCGTGCAGCGAGGAGACCGGGTGGGGCTGCCCGAGACCGAGCGACCAGAGCGCGGAGGCATCCGCCTCGCCGCTCTGTCCGTCGACCTTGTTGGCGCAGAGCACGACGGGCTTGCCGGCCCGGCGGAGCAGCTTGACGACGGCCTCGTCGGTGTCGGTGGCGCCGACCGTGGAGTCGACCACGAAGACGACCGCGTCGGCCGTCTGGATGGCGTACTCGGCCTGCGCGGCCACGGAGGCGTCAAGACCGAGCACGTCCTGCTCCCAGCCGCCGGTGTCGACGACCTTGAAGCGGCGGCCCGCCCACTCGGCCTCGTAGCTGACGCGGTCGCGGGTGACGCCCGGCTTGTCCTGGACGACGGCCTCACGGCGGCCGATGATCCTGTTCACCAGGGTCGACTTGCCGACGTTCGGCCGGCCCACGACGGCGAGAACGGGAAGCGGTCCGTGACCGGCCGCACCGATCGCGCCCTCGACGTCCTCGGGGTCGAAGCCCTCCTGCGCGGCGAGCTCCATGAACTCCGCGTACTCGGCATCGCCAAGCGCTCCGTGCTCGTGGTCCGAGCCGCCGGAGTGAATCTGGTCGTTCATGAAGTCCGTTCCTCTTTGCATCATCATCGATGGACCACGCAGCACGCGGTCCACTACTCAAGTCTCACTCAGTACGCCCGGTGAGGCGTCTGGCCTGCTCCAGGTGGCTGGTCAGCCGTCCCTGGATCCGCGATGTCGCCTCGTCCAGCGCCCGGCGCGTCCGCCGGCCACTGCCGTCTCCCGCGTCAAAGCCCTCGCCGAAGACGACGTCGACGCGGCTGCGCAGCGGCGGCAGTGCTGATATCAACCGTCCGCGACGCTCGGTGCTTCCCAGTACGGCCACGGGCACGATCGGCGCCCCGCTGCGTACGGCGAAGTACGCGAGCCCGGCGCGCAGTGCGGCGAAGTCGCCTTCGCCCCTGGTGCCCTCGGGGAAGATCCCGAGCGCCCCGCCGTCTCCCAGCACGCCCAGGGCGTGGGTGATGGCGGTGCGGTCGGCGGTCGTACGGTCCACCTTCAGCTGACCGATTCCTCGCAGGAACGGGTCCAGGGGGCCGACGAACGCCTCTTTCTTGATCAGGAAGTGGACGGGCCGGGGCGCGGTGCCCATCAGCATCGGACCGTCGATGTTGTGAGAGTGGTTCACCGCGAGTATGACGGGTCCCGAGGCGGGGACCCGCCACGCACCGAGCACACGGGGCTTGAACAGCCCGTACATCAGTCCGATCCCGATGCCGCGCCCGACCGCCGCTCCGCGCAGCGTGGGTGCGCCGGTGGCTGGTGTCACTTGGCGGCCCGCTTCTCCCCCACGAGGGTGACCACGCACTCGATGACCTGCTGAAGGGTCAGTTCCGTGGTGTCCACCTCGACGGCGTCGTCCGCCTTGGCGAGGGGCGAGGTCTTGCGGCCGGAGTCCGCGGCGTCCCGCTTGATCAGGGCGTCCTTGGTGGCTGCGAGATCCGAGCCCTTCACCTCTCCGCTGCGGCGTGCGGCGCGTGCCTCCGGCGAAGCGGTCAGGAAGATCTTGATGTCCGCGTCGGGCAGCACGGTGGTGCCGATGTCCCGGCCCTCGACCACGATGCCCTGCTCCGCACCCTCGGCAATGGTGCGCTGCAGCTCGGTGATCCGGGTGCGCACCTCGGGGACGGCACTGACGGCGCTGACCTTGGAGGTGACCTCCTGCGTACGGATCGGACCCGAGGCGTCCTCGCCGTCGACGGTGATCGTCGGGCCGGTGGGATCGGTGCCGGAGACGATGACGGGCTTGGCGGCCGCCGTCGCCACCTCCACCGCGTCGTTCACGTCGATGCCGTTGTTCAGCATCCACCAGGTGATCGCCCGGTACTGGGCACCGGTGTCCAGATAGCTCAGGCCGAGCTGGGTCGCGACGGCCTTGGACGTGCTGGACTTGCCGGTGCCGGAGGGCCCGTCGATGGCGACGATCACTGCGGCCGGGGCGGTCCGGGCGGCGGCGCTTACGGTTTCCACGGTGGTGGACACCTTCCTGGTACACGGGGTGGGCGGGACGGGACGCGCGAACCCGCCCCGCACAAGGTTACCGAGTGCGGGAGCGGGTCCGACCACCCCTGTGGACAAGTGCCCGCAGGGCCCGTCTCCCGGGGGCTACTGCCGGAGCGACCAGCCCCGGTCGCGGAGGGCTGCGCCGAGGGCGGGGGCGGCGCTCGGCTCGACCATGAGCTGGACGAGGCCCGCCTGCTGGCCGGTGGCGTGCTCGATCCGTACGTCCTCGACGTTGACCCCGGCCCGGCCGGCGTCCGCGAAGATCCCGGCCAGTTCGCCCGGCCGGTCGCTGATCAGGACGGCCACGACCTCGTACGAGGCGGGGGCGGCCCCGTGCTTGCCCGGCACCCTGACCCGGCCGGCGTTGCCGCGGCGCAGGACGTCCTGGATGCCCTCCGTGCCCGCGCGGCGTTCGTTCTCGTCGGCGGACTGCAGCCCGCGCAGCGCGGTGACGGTCTCCTCCAGATCGGCGGCGACCCCGGCGAGGACGTCGGCGACCGGCCCCGGGTTGGCGGAGAGGATCTCCACCCACATCCGGGGATCGGATGCGGCGATCCTGGTGACGTCCCTGATGCCCTGTCCGCACAGGCGCACCGCGGTCTCGTCGGCCTCCTCCAGCCGCGCGGCGACCATCGACGAGATCAGCTGCGGGGTGTGGGAGACGAGGGCCACGGCCCGGTCGTGGGCGTCGGAGTCCATGACGACCGGTACGGCCCGGCAGAGCGCGACCAGTTCCAGGGCGAGGTTGAGCACCTCGGTGTCGGTGTCCCGGGTCGGCGTGAGGACCCAGGGACGGCCCTCGAAGAGATCCGCCGTGGCGGCGAGCGGTCCGGAGCGTTCCTTGCCGGCCATCGGATGCGTACCGATGTACGGGGTGAGGTCGACGCCGAGCGCCTCCAGCTCGCGGCGCGGGCCGCCCTTGACGCTGGCGACGTCGAGGTAGCCGCGGGCGACGCCGGTGCGCATGGCGGTGGCGAGCACCGTCGCGGTGTGGGCCGGGGGTACGGCGACGATCGCCAGATCGACCCGTCCCTCGGGCGCCTCGTCGGTACCGGCGCCGAGCGCGGCCGCCGTGCGCGCCGACTCCGGGTCGTGGTCGACGAGGTGGACCTTGATGCCGCGCCCGGCGAGGGCGAGGGCCGCGGAGGTACCGACGAGGCCTGTTCCGATGACGACGGCGGTTCTCACTGGGCGATGTCCTTGCGAAGGGCGGCGGTGGCGCCGAGGTAGACGTGGGCGATCTCCGATTTGGGGAGATAGGTCTCGATGTGCGCGAGAATCCGGACCACCCGGGGCATGGCCCCTTCGATGTCCAGCTCCTGGGCGCAGATCAGCGGAACGTCGACGATACCGATGCCGCGCGCGGCGGCGGCCGGGAAGTCGCTGTGCAGGTCGGGGGTGGCCGTGAACCAGATGCTGATCAGATCGTCCGCGACGAGGCTGTTGCGCTCCAGGACGGCGGTGAGGAGGGCGCTGACCTGCTCGTCCATGTGCCCGGCCTCGTCCCGCTCCAGCTGGACGGCTCCGCGGACCGCTCGTACCGCCACGTCGTGCTCCTTGCTTGTCCGTACCGCTTCGTGCGCCTGTGTTCCGGCTGTTTCAGCGTAGAGGGGTGGTGCGGTCCCGCGCCGGGGCGCCCTGTCCGTGAGACGCGGCGGTGGCGTGCACGGAAGGTGGCCCGGCCCGCTCCGGCCCGGCGGCCGGGCCCGGCGGCCGTGAACGCGTCCGGAAACACCCGGGCGGCGCCGTCCGGCCCTCGCGTACCCTCCCCCGCATGATCACTCCCTCCGACGAGGCGCTGGTACGCGACCACACGGTCTACTCCTGTGTGATGGGATCGCGCGCCTTCGGGCTCGCCACGGACGGCAGCGACACCGACCGGCGGGGGGTCTTCCTCGCACCGACCCCGTTGTTCTGGCGGTTCGACAAGCCTCCGACCCATGTCGAGGGGCCGGCCGACGAGCAGTTCTCCTGGGAGCTGGAGCGCTTCTGCGAACTGGCACTGCGGGCCAATCCCAACGTACTGGAGTGCCTGCACTCGCCGCTGGTGGAGCACGCCGACGCGACCGGCCGTGAACTCCTCTCGCTGCGCGGGGCCTTCCTGTCCCGGCAGGCGCACGGAACCTTCGTCCGCTACGCGCTGGGCCAGCGCAGGAAGCTGGACGCGGACGTCCGGCAGCACGGGGCGCCGCGCTGGAAGCACGCCATGCATCTGCTGCGGCTGCTGGCGAGCGGCCGGGATCTGCTGCGTACGGGAGAGCTCACCATCGATGTGGGCGCGGACCGCGAGGAGTTGCTGGCGGTCAAGCGGGGCGAGGTGTCCTGGGCGGAGGTGGAGCGGCGCATGACGAGGCTGGCCGAGGAGAACGACGAGGCGGCCGCCGGCTCCCCGCTGCCGGCCGAGCCGGACCGGGCGCGGATCGAGGACTTCCTGATCCGCACCCGGCAGGCGTCGGCACTGGCCGCGCGGCCGGCCGGGGCCGGTTCAGCCGGCTGACACCGGGGTGAGCCGCGCCCGCACCACCAGTTCGTGCAGCGCGTCGAAGCCGCCCGGCCCGTCCGGGAGCCCCGTGTCCGCCTGCGCCGCGTCGAGTACCCGGTGCAGCGAGTCGACGTCCCGGACCGCCTCCGCCCGGTCAACGCCCTCCGCTCCCCCGTGCTCGGCCTCGGCCTTGGCCTCGATCAGGCCGGGAAGACAGGCGGGCGCCGCCACCCGGTCGAGCAGGGACGGCAGGTGGGCCAGCACCTCACCGCTGCGCATCAGATGGATGCCGGTGAGCAGCGCGCGGAAGGTGTAGAGAAGCGGTTTCAGTTCACCGGTCCTCTCGAAGAGCCGCCACTGGGTGTGGGCGAATCCCCGGTAGTGGTGGGCGTGGTTACGGGTGAGGACGGCCGGGGCGAGGGCCACCAGTTCGGCGTGCAGGGCGGTCGTGTGCACGACCAGGGGTGACAGCAGTTGCTCCAGCACATAGCCGTTCGGCTTCAGCATCAGCCGGACGAACTTGCGCAGGTCATGAGTGACCAGGTCCATCTCGACCCCGTCGCTGTCCCACATCCGCGAGCGGGTCTCCTCGGGCTCGCGCAGCCCGAGAAGATCCGCAGCGGGCAGGATGTGGACCCCCCGCAGGTCCACATCCGAGTCCCGGGAGGGGAACCCGTACAGATGCGCCCCGGAGACCGTGGCGAACAGCAGCGGGTGGCGCTCCCCGGCGATGACCGGGCCGAGGTCGGTGACCGGCAGTCCGGCCTCCTTGAGGTGCATGGTGTCCGTACGCATGGCTCAAGAGTCCCAGAGGGCCCCCAGCGACAGCAGGTCGCTCCGGTACTCGATCCGCTCCGACCACTCCTTGGGCCAGGCCCCCGAGCCCAGGTGGGCGCCGGCGAGTGCGCCGGTCAGACAGCCGAGCGAGTCCGAGTCGCCCCGGGTGCAGGCGGCCCGGCGCAGGGCGGTGAGCGGTTCGTCGGGGAAGAGCAGGAAGCAGTGCAGAGCCGTGGCCAGGGCGTCCTCGGCGATCCAGCCGTCGCCGGTCACCTCGCAGGGGTCCGTCTCCGGGGACGGGTTGCGCAGCGCGTCCTGGACGCGTGCGAGCGCGGTGAGGCACTCCTCCCAGCCCCGCTGGATGTAGAGCTCGGGCGAGGGGCCGCCCGCGTACCGCCAGAGGTCGCCGAGCCAGCGCGTGAGGTAGTTGCCGCTGTTCTCGTACGCGTAGCTGCGCAGCTGGCCGATCAGTCCCACCGGCTCCGCGCCCTGGGCCAGCAGATGGACCGCGCGGGCCATCAGGTCGGAGGCGGCGAGTGCGGTCGGGTGCCCGTGGGTGAGGGCGGCCTGCAACTGGGCGGCTCCGGCGCGCTGTTCGTCACTCAGTCCGGGAACGAGACCGACGGGGGCGACCCGCATGTTGGCGCCGCAGCCCTTGGAGCCGGTCTGGCTCGCCTCCTGCCAGACCCGGTCGCTGTCGAGCATCCGGCAGGCGGTCATGCAGGTGCGGCCTGGCGCGCGGTTGTTGTCGGGCGAGTGGTACCAGTCGACGAACTCCTCGCGCACCGGGCGCACCAGCCGCAGCGGGGTGAGCAGTCCGCGGTCCATGGCGGCGCGGATGCCGCGCCCCAGGGCCAGCGTCATCTGGGTGTCGTCGCTGACGACCGCCGGCTCGGGCAGCCGCATCTGACGCCACGGCCCGCATTTGGTGAGGATCGACGGCACATTGTTGAACTCGGTCGGGAAGCCCAGCGCGTCGCCGAGCGCGAGCCCGGTCAGCGCGCCGGTGGCGGCCTGTTTGGTGATGGTCCTGGTCACGATCACGTGCTTCTTCCTTCCGGTCGCAGCAGTGGGGGGTGCAGGGCGGTGGCGGCACCCGCCCGGTGGAGGGCGGCCGGTTTGCCCCGCCCTCCGGTGCGGCGCGGTGATCCCTCCACGGCCTGGACGAAGCCGGGCGTGGTGAGGACCTTGCGCCGGAAGTTGGGCCGGTCCAGCTCGACGCCCCAGACCGTCTCGTACACCTGCTGGAGCTCTCCCAGGGTGAATTCGGGCGGGCAGAACGCGGTGGCCAGACAGGTGTACTCGAGTTTGGCGCCGATCCTGAGCTGTGCGTCGGCGAGGATGCGGTCGTGGTCGAAGGCGAGCGCGCCGAGCGCGCCGGCGTCCCACCAGCGGGCGCTGGCCGCGTCGCCGCCGCCGCGCGGTTCGGGCAGATCGGGTACGAGCGCGGCGTAGGCGACGGAAACGACGCGCATCCTCGGGTCGCGGTCAGGGTCGCTGTACGTCGCCAGCTGTTCCAGGTGGAGGGCCGAGACGGTGTCCTCGCTCAGCCCGGTCTCCTCCGCCAGCTCCCGGCGGGCGGCGTCCCCGGCGGACTCGCGGGGCAGGACGAAGCCGCCGGGCAGCGCCCAGTGGCCCTTGTACGGCTCCTCGCCCCGCTCGACGAGCAGGACGTGCAGCCGGGTGTCCCGGACCGTGAAGACGGCCAGGTCGACGGTGACCGCGAATGGTTCGAAGGCGTACGGGTCGTAGCCCGCCGGAACGGAGTCGCTCATCGCCGCTCCGGGAGGGGTGCGGCGAAGTCCCAGCCCCGGGCGAGCAGCGCGTCGACCGCCTCGACGGCCGTGTCGAGCCGCTCCTGACGGCTTCCGGTGACTTCGATGAAGTTTCTTCCGGTACGGGTGAGTTCGGCGCGGAACCGGTCGGTCATCCAGGGCCGCAGCTCCTCGCCGTCGCGCAGCCCGTCGTCCTCGAAGGCGACGCCCTCGTGGCCGGTGAGCAGCCACAGGTGGTGGGCAGCCCGGTCGGCCGTGTGCTCGACGAGCGGGTTGCGGCCGCCGATGTACCGCTCGTGCCACACGGTCGTGGCGAAGGAGTCGGTGTCGCAGACGAGCACCGGGGAGCCGGTACGGGCGGCCGCCTCCTCGCGTGCGTTCTGGGTCTCGGCGATCAGCGGGAAGTCGTGGGTGGTGAAGGCGACGTCCTCCCACTGCGCCCGCGGCCACCGGCTGCGCAGCGTGGCCAGCTTCTGCTCGCTGAACTCGCGCCCGTACTCGGCGACGTAGCCGGTGAGCGCCCAGATGCCGCCGCGCCGCCGGTAGTGGGCGGCGAGGGCGCGCGCCAGGGTGGTGGTGCCGGTGGACTCGGCGCCCAGGACCACGACCCGGCGGGTGAGCGCGGCCCGTACCGGCGGTTCGAGGTAGTCCCAGCAGCGGGCCGGGTCCTCGCGCACGGCGGTGCCGGAGACCGGGAAGACCGTGCGTCCCGGGTCGACGCAGACGGACTCGGCGCCGAAGCGGCGGGCCAGCTCGTCCCCGTACGACTCCGAGGTGAAGACGGCGTCCACGGGATCGGGCACGGCCCCGGTGAAGACCGCCATGTGGGCGTCCCAGATCGCCGGGTCGTGGAGATCCATCCGGGTGTCGTCGACGGCGCCGACCACCGTCACGTCCGGGTGCAGCTCGCGCATCCAGGCGACCCGGTCGGCGAGCGGGACGGATTCCACCGAGGCGGCGCAGACCAGCACGGTCAGCCGTTCGCAGCGGTCCTGGGCGGTGCGGACGAGATGGTGGTGACCGGCGTGCGGCGGATAGAACTTGCCGAGCACCAGACCGTGTGCGAAACGCTTCATGCCACAACCTCCGCGGGCTCCCGGTGCCGGACGGTGAGATCACGCCGCCAGTTGCGCAGGCCGATCAGGCACAGCGTCAGGAAGCCGACGTACAGCAGCGAGGTGAGGTAGAGCTCCTTGTACGCGTAGAGCGGGATGTACACCACGTCGGCGGCGATCCACAGCCACCAGGACTCCACGAGCTTGCGGCACTGCCCGTACGTCGCCGCAAGGGACAGCCCGGTCGCCAACGCGTCCCAGAAGGGCACCGTCGAGTCGGTGGCCCGGTCCAGCAGGACGGTCAGCGCGAGGGTCCCCATCACCCCTGCCACGAGCAGCAGGAGCCATTCGGCGCGGGTGGTGCTCCGCACCGGCAGGCCGTCCGTCCCTGGTCCACCCCCGTGGGTCCAGGTCCACCAGCCGTACGCGGCAAGGGCGATGAAGACGATCTGGAGCCCGGCGTCGGCGTACAGACCGGCCTGGGTGAACAGCAGGATGAAGAAGAGGTTGTTGGCGATCCCGATCGGCCAGTTGGCGAGGTGCTGGCGGGCGACGAGCCAGACACACAGCGCCCCGCTGCCGAAGCCCAGCACCTCGGTCCAGCTGACCGGGGTGTCCAGGACCGTCACCAGGGGTTGCTGCAGGGGATCGAGGACGTCCGCGAGACTCACTCCCGCCTCCTTAATAGTCA
>NZ_JBHVWF010000196.1:0-11721 GCF_042882365.1 Streptomyces sp. NPDC058221
CACGAGATCATCGAGAAGAACGGCCCGCACGACCTGGTGACCACCGCGGACCGGCTGGCCGAGGAACACCTCACCGCCTCCCTGAGCCGGCTCCTGCCGGGCTCGGTGGTCGTCGGCGAAGAGGCCGTCCACGCCGACCCGGAGGTGTACGCGGCGCTCGGCGGCGAGGCACCTGTCTGGATCGTCGACCCGGTCGACGGCACCCGGCAGTTCGTCCGCGGCGAACCCGGCTTCTGCACCCTGGTCGCCCTCGCGCACCACGGCGAGATCCTGGCCTCCTGGACGTACGCCGCCGCTCTCGACCAGATGGCCGTGGCCGTCCGTGGCCGGGGGGCGACACTCGACGGCGCGCCCCTGCGGTCCGGCTCGCCCGACTCCGGGGCTGTCCTGCGCGTGGCGATGTCGCACCCCGACTACACCACCGACGAGCAGAAGCGGGCCCTGCTCGGTCTGCGCACCGAAGGCATCGACGCCCGCCCCTGCGGTTCAGCCGGACTCGAATACCTCGCTGTCGCCCGTGGTGACCTGGACGCGCTCGCCTTCAACTGGGAGTTCGCCTGGGATCACGCGGCGGGGCTCCTGCTGGTCACCGAGGCGGGCGGCGCCCAGGCCACGTTGTCCGGTTCGCCGTTCCGTATCACCGGGGGCAACGACCTGCCCTTCACGGCCGCCCGGGACCGCGCCACGGCCGGGACCGTCCTCGCGGCCCTGCGCCCTGGGGTCTGACGGGCGCCCCGTTCAGCGGGACCAAGAACCCTCAGCTCGTGCTCGGGCCGTGCTTGACCAGGCAGAAAGGGTGCCCAGCCGGGTCCGCGTAGATACGCCACGGACGGTCGGATCCGGCGCCGTCGTCGAGTACGGCCGCACCGGCCGCCCGCACCTCGGACTGGGCCGCGTCCAGATCGGGGACGCCGAAGTCCAGATGGAACTGCTGGGGGCGCTCCGGATCGGGCCACCGTGGCGGCCGGTGGTCCGCCACCCGCTGGAAGGCGAGCACCTGCCCACCGGGGGTGTGCAGCGTCGCCCAGTCGTCGTCGAGCGCCCACCGGCGGTCCGCCTGGTTCACCCGGCCGCCGAGCAGCGCGTGGTAGAAGCCGGCGAGAGTCTCCGGGTCGGGACAGTCGAGCACCACGCACTGCAGTTCGGCGATCATGGCGCAACCCTAGGCGGACGTACGGGTGAGTACCGCCCTCACCTCGTCCACCAGGGCCGCGGCCGTCTCCACCGCGGCGGCGTCCAGCCCTCGCAGCGCCTCACCGGCCCGGTCGGCGAAACCGGCAGGCGTGTCCGGCAGGGCGGCGGTCGCCGCCAGCGCGCCCTTCTCGTTGAGGCACCAGGTGCGGTGATGGGCGTGCAGCGACTGGGTGAGGATGCCGAACGCCCGGGACAGGCAGAGCGAGACATGGAGCCGGTCGCCCGAAGGCGCCGACTTGCTGGCCGCCGCCACCGAGAACTCCGCCTCCCAGGCCGCGTCGGCGAGGGCCTCGCGCAGCGGCTCCGGATAGTCGCCCACCTCCGACCGAAGAGCCGCCAACTCCCCGTGGGGGTCGGCGAGTACGCGCCCGAGCGCGACCTCTCCCGGATAGGCGGGCGACCAGAAGCCGAGCGGGTGGCCGGGCTGGACCCCCACTTCGTAGCGACCTCGGCGGCACTCGGACCAGACCGCCTCGACCCGGTCCAGATCGCGCAGGATCCAGTCCACCGGCGTGCCGTCCACCCGCAGCCAGGCTCCGCCGTCGACCCACGGGCCCCAGCCGCCCGGCCCGGCCACCTCGGCCGGCGAGCCCTGGACCTCGCCGGCCAGGGCGGTCAGTGCCGCCAGGTCCGGGGCACCGCGGTAGTAGAGGCCCAGATCCCAGTCCGAGTCGGGACGGTGGGTGCCCCGGGCCCGGCTGCCGCCGAGGACGACGGCCCGGATCCCGGACACGGCGGTGAGCTGCTCGGCCATGGCGCAGATCCGGTGCTCCACACCGGATTTCCCGGGCGCCCCGGCGGAGGCGGGAAGGGGGTCCGGATGCGGCGGCTGTGCGGGGTTCGGAGTAGTCATCGAGCGGGAACCCTACCCGCGCCCGCGCCGGTGGCGCCTGTGAATATCCTGGGGACCCATACCGTCGGCTGACAAAGGAGTCCGAAGGTGCCGTCGATGCTCGATGCAGTCGTCGTGGGGGCGGGCCCCAACGGGCTGACCGCCGCAGCCGAACTGGCCCGCCGCGGCTTCGCCGTGGAGGTCTTCGAAGCCGGGCGGACCGTCGGCGGCGGAGCCCGTACCGAGGAGCTCACCCTCCCCGGCTTCCATCACGACCCCTGCTCGGC
The DNA here is from genome assembly GCF_042882365.1 of Streptomyces sp. NPDC058221. Lineage (NCBI taxonomy): Bacteria > Bacillati > Actinomycetota > Actinomycetes > Kitasatosporales > Streptomycetaceae > Streptomyces > Streptomyces sp. NPDC058221. Next base: position 2,314 of record NZ_JBHVWF010000196.1, read on the forward strand.
GGTCCACCCGCTGGGCATCGGCTCGCCCGCCTTCGACGCGATGCCGCTCGCCCGGCACGGCCTGGAGTGGCTGCAGCCCCGGCTGGCCCTCGCCCACCCGTTCCCGGACGGTTCCGCCGCCGTGCTGGCCTCCTCGGTGGGGGAGAGCGCCATGTCGCTCGGATCGCGGGACGCGGGGGCCTACCGCAGGCTCGTCGCGCCGTTCCTCGGCCACTGGGACAGTCTCGCCGAGGACTTCCTGCGCACCCCGTGGGACGGCCTGCCGCGTGACCCGTACCGCTGGGTGCGCTTCGGTCTCGATGCCATCCAGCCCGCCACGCTCCTGTCCCGCCGTTTCGGCGGCGAGAAGGCGCGCGGTCTCTTCGCCGGGCTGGCCGCCCATGCCATAGTCCCCACCAGCGGCCTCGCGACCGGTGGAATCGCCCTGCTCTTCGCGCTGGCCGCGCACGAGAAGGGCTGGCCGGTGCCGCGCGGCGGCTCCCAGGCCATCTCCGATGCCCTCGCCTCGTTCCTGCGGGAACAGGGCGGAGTCATCCGCACCGGTACGGAGGTCAAGCGCCTGGACGAACTGCCGCCGGCCCGGGCCTACATCTTCGACACCTCGCCGACCGCGCTGGCCCGGATCGCCGGACTGGGCAACGCCTACCGGGGCTACCGCTACGGCGCCTCCTGCTTCAAGATCGACTACGCCCTGTCGGGTCCCGTCCCCTGGACCGCCGAGGAGGCCCGCCGGGCCGGCACGGTGCACATCGGTCCCACAGCCGGCGAGATCGACTCCGCCCTGCGCGCCGCGGTGACGGGACGCGACCCGAGTGTGCCGTTCCTGATCACCGCCCAGCCCAGCCTCACCGACCCGTCCCGAGCACCCGAGGGCAAACAGGTGTTCTGGGTCTACGGACACGTCCCGGCGGGCTGGGAGGGTGACGCCACCGATGTCATCGAACGCCAACTGGAGCGGTTCGCCCCCGGGTTCCGCGATCTGGTGCTGGCCCGCGCGGTGTCGGGCCCGCCCCAGCTCGCCGCGCGCAACGCCAACTACGTGGACGGGGACATCGCCTGCGGCGCCTTCGCGGGGCTGCAGACGGTGATCCGGCCCAAGCTCGCCCGCGTCCCGTACGCGACGGCGCATCCGGCGGTCTTCATCTGCTCGTCCGCGACCCCGCCCGGACCCGGTGTGCACGGCATGTCCGGACACCACGCGGCGAAGGCCGTATGGCGCAGGCTGCGGGAGACGGGCCCGGCCCGCAGGTGATCCGGCTCGACCCCTGCGGTAACGCCTCCAGCAGGAGCCGGAGTTCACCGGTGTCAGGACCGCGCGGCCCGCGACCGGCGCGGCGAACGGGCCGAGCACGTGGTCCCGGTGCGGAGCCGGCGCCGCCAGGCTCTCCGGCACCTCCTCCCGGAAACCGGGCGCAGCTTTGCGGCTCGCCTCCGCGCCGGGCCACGTCCCCGCCCGCCACGGCGAGCAGCCGGGAGCCGAGGCGGATGTCCAGCACCGGGAGGTCGGCTGCCAGGGCGGCCCACAGCAGGGCCAGTTCGGTGCCCCCGGATGGGGAAGTCGCCGTCGTCCAGGGCGGACATCGGCCCGCCCGTCACCACCAGCGCCGCGGCCCCGGAGAGGCCGTCCGGGACCGGACCGCCCTTCCACACCCGGCAGTGCTCCGGCGCAGCCCCGCCCCGGACAGCGCGGTGGCGGCGGCGTAGGGGCCCGCACCGGGCACAAGCTGCACGACGACACTCATCGCCCCGTCCTCGGTCACGGCCCACTCGGGCCACAGAAGCAAACCATTCAGCCATGAACGCCTGGCTCCTGCGGACGATTGCGCCGCCGAATCCTGGCACCTGCCCATTCTCTTTCATCTCACAGTGCGGGTCCGGCAGGTGTGCGGCGAGCGTTACCGCCCATGATCCGCCGGGGTCACACCCGCGTAATGGGCCATTCGTACCGTCGGGACCACGATCCGATCCACGGGAAGGTCCCCCGGTGCCCCCACAGAGCTCGTCGGCCGCCGTCGCTCAGGTACGGACGGTCTGCTCGTACTGCGGGGTGGGCTGCGGCATGCTGCTCGACATCGGCTCCGGCCCTGACGGCCGCCGCAGGGTCCTCAAGGCATCGGGTGACAAAGCACATCCGGCCAACTTCGGCCGGCTGTGCACCAAGGGCGCGACGACGGCCGACATGCTCGCCGCTCCCGGCCGGCTGACCACCGCGCTCATGCGTCCCGAGCGCGGCGCCGAGCCCGTGCCGGTGGCGGTGGACGAGGCGATCACCGACACGGCCCGCCGGCTGCGAGCGGTCATCGACGAGCACGGGCCGGACGCCGTCGCTTTCTACGTGTCCGGACAGATGAGCCTGGAGGCCCAGTACCTGGCCAACAAACTGGCCAAGGGCTTCGTGCGGACCAACCGGATCGAGTCCAACTCACGGCTCTGCATGGCGAGTGCGGGCAGCGGCTACAAGCTCTCCCTGGGCGCGGACGGCCCGCCCGGCTCGTACCAGGACTTCGAGAAGGCGGACGTCTTCCTCGTCATCGGCTCCAACATGGCCGACTGCCACCCGATCCTCTTCCTGCGCATGATGGAACGGGTGAAGGCGGGCGCCAGGCTGATCGTCGTCGATCCGCGCCGCAACGCCACCGCCGACAACGCGGGACTCTTCCTCCAGATCAACCCAGGGACCGATCTGGCCCTCCTCAACGGCCTGCTGCACCTCCTCCACGAGAACGGGCAGACGGACACCGGGTTCATCGCCGAGCGCACCGAGGGCTGGGAGGCGATGCCGGAGTTCCTGGCGGACTACCGGCCCGCCGCCGTCGCGGAGATCACCGGCATCCCGGAGGAGGACATCCGCCGGGCGGCGCAGTGGATCGGCGAGGCGGGGGAGTGGATGAGCTGCTGGACCATGGGGCTGAACCAGTCCACGCACGGCACCTGGAACACCAACGCACTGATCAATCTGCATCTGGCCACCGGTGCGATCTGCCGCCCCGGCAGCGGGCCGTTCTCGCTCACCGGGCAGCCCAACGCCATGGGCGGCCGTGAGATGGGCTACATGGGCCCCGGCCTGCCGGGCCAGCGTTCGGCGCTCGTGGACGAGGACCGTGCCTTCGTCGAGGACCTCTGGGGCCTGGAGCCGGGCACCGTGCGCAAGGACGCACACGGCAAGGGAACCGTCGACATGTTCGAGCGGATGGCGGCGGGCGAGATCAGGGCCTGCTGGATCATCTGCACCAACCCCGTCGCCTCGGTCGCCAACCGGCGGACCGTCATCGAGGCCCTGGAGACGGCCGAACTCGTCATCACCCAGGACGTGTTCGCCGACACGGAGACCAACGCCTACGCCGATGTCGTGCTGCCCGGCGCACTGTGGAGCGAGAGCGAGGGCGTCCTGATCAACAGCGAACGCAACCTCACGCTCGCCCGGCCGGCCGTGGACCCGCCCGGCGAGGCGCTCCCGGACTGGCGGATCATCGCGCGGATTGCCTGCGCGATGGGCTACGCCGACGGCTTCACCTACGCCGGCGCGGAGGAGATCTTCGAGGAGATCAAACGCGCAGCGAATCCGGTCACCGGCTACGACCTGAGCGGTGTGACGTACGAGCGGCTGCGCGGCACGCCCGTGCAGTGGCCCGCCGCGACGGCCGACGGGCCCGCCCGCAACCCGATCCGCTACCTCGGCCAGGACGGCACTCCGGTCTTCCCGACGGCGAGCGGACGCGCCGTCTTCTTCGCCCGTCCGCATGTCCCGGCCGCGGAGATGCCGGACGACGACTACCCGTTCGTCCTCAACACCGGCCGTCTGCAGCACCAGTGGCACACCCTCACCAAGACCGGGAAGGTCGCCAGGCTCAACAAGCTCGACCCGGCCCCGTTCGTCGAACTGCACCCCGAGGACGCGGAGCGGCTCGGGATCGCCGCGGGCGACTCGGTCGAGGTCGCCTCCCGGCGCGGCCGGGCCGTGCTGCCCGCGGTGGTGACGGACCGGGTCCGGCCGGGCTGCTGCTTCGCGCCCTTCCACTGGAACGACCTGTTCGGCGAGTACCTCAGCGTCAACGCGGTGACCAGCGACGCCGTGGACCCGGTCTCCTTCCAGCCCGAGTTCAAGATGTGCGCGGTGACGCTCGCGAAGGTCGCCCCCGCCGCGAGTGTCTCCCCGGCACCCGGCGCCGTCCCCGCCGTGGAGCCGGTGCCATTTGTACCGGACACCGGCCGGACCGGCGCCGCGGCCGTCTTCGGGCTGGAGAGCACACCGCCGCCCGTGCTCGCCGAGCAGGAACGCCAGTACCTGGCCGGGTTCCTCGCCGGTCTCCCGACGGGCATGCCGGGAGTCCCGGTGCTGCCGCCCGGTGCACCGTTCGGCGAGGAGCCCGCGCGATGGGTGAACGGCGCCCTCGCCGGGATGTACTCGCGCGCCCGGCAGCCCGAGGAGGAACCCGCCGCGGTCGCCTCCGCGGCCGGCCGCGAAGTGGTCGTGCTCTGGGCCTCGCAGACCGGAAACGCCGAGGAGTTCGCCATGGCCACCGCGGACCGGCTGACCGCGACCGGCCACCGGGCCAGGCTCGTCGGCATGGACGAGGCCGACCCGCGCACCCTCCCGCCGGCAGCCGACCTCCTGCTGATCACCAGCACCTTCGGCGACGGTGACGCGCCGGACAACGGGTCCGGGTTCTGGGAGGCACTGACAGCCGCGGACATCCCGCCGCTGGACGGCAGGCGTTACGCCGTCCTGGCCTTCGGCGACTCGTCGTACGACGACTTCTGCGGGCACGGCCGACGCCTCGACCAGCGGCTGGACGAGCTCGGGGCCGTACGGCTTGCGCCGCGCGCCGACTGCGAACCGGACTACGAGCCCTCCGCCCTGAGCTGGCTGGACCAGGTGCTCGCCGGTCTCACCGCACAGTCGGAGACCGCCGCCCCGACGACCGCCGCCCCGACGACCGCCGCGCCGCCGCCCGCGCCGGCTGCCGTCACCGCCCCGGCGGCCCCGAAGGTGCGCAGGGCCGGGCCGGCGCCCGTCACGGCCCGGCTGGCCGGGAACCGGCTGCTCAGCCTGCCGGGCGCGGGCAAAGAGGTCCGCCGGTTCACCTTCGACACCCGGAGCCCCGACGGCCCCCTCGGCTACGAGGCCGGCGACGCCCTCGCCGTGCACCCCGTCAACAGCGCCGGTCCGGTGGCCGAATGGCTGACCGTCACCGGACTCGACGCCGAAGCCGCCATCGAGGTCGCCGGCCTCGGCGGGATCCGGCTGGCCGACGCACTGCACAACCACCTGGACATCACCGGACTCAGCCGCGCCCTGCTGGGGTTCATCACCGAGCGCACCGGCGACCGGGCCCTGAAGAAGATGCTGCGCCCCGACAACAAGGGCGAACTGGCCCGTTGGTCCTGGGGACGCCAAGCCGTCGACGTCCTCGCCGAGTACCCCGTCCGTGCCACGCCGCAGGAGTGGGCCGGCATCCTCAAACGGCTCCAGCCCCGGCTGTACTCGATATCGTCCAGCCCGCTCACCGATCCGGAGTCGGTGTCCCTGACCGTCTCCGTGGTCCGCTACGAGAACCCGCACGGCCGCCCCCGCAACGGGGTGTGCTCACCCTTCCTCGCGGATGCGGCCCCCGACGCCCCGGTGTCCGTGACCGTCCGGAGCGCCCCGCACTTCCGGCCCCCGGCGGGCCCCGACACCCCGCTGGTGATGGTCGGCCCGGGCACCGGGGTCGCCCCGTTCATCGGCTTCCTTCAGGAGCGCCGCGCTCGCCGCCACCGCGGCCCCAACTGGCTCTTCTTCGGCGAGCAGCACCGCGCCACGGACTTCTACTACGAGGACGAGCTGACGGCCTTCCTCGCCGACGGCACCCTCACCCGTCTGGACACCGCCTTCTCGCGCGACCAGCGCGCCAAGGTCTATGTGCAGGACCGGATGCGCGAGCACGGGGCCAAGCTCTGGACCTGGCTCCGGGACGGCGCCCACTTCCACGTCTGCGGCGATGCCGCGCGCATGGCCAAGGACGTCGACCAGGCGCTGCGCGAGATCGCCGTCACCCACGGCGGACTCGATCACGAGGCGGCGGCCCTGTACGTGAAGCAGCTCGCCGCCGACAAGCGGTACGTCCGCGACGTGTACTGAAGCCCGCCCTCAGCCGGCCCGGGCCGGTCCGGCCCCCTCGACCTCGAAGGACACCTGGTCCTCGTAACACCACCACCAGGTCTCACCCGGCTCGTAGGAGCGGACGAGCGGGTGCCCGCTTGCGGAGCGGTGCGCGGTGGCGTGCTTGTTGCGGGAGGAGTCGCAGCATCCGACATGGCCGCAGGTCTGGCACTCACGCAGATGCGCCCAGGTGTCACCCAGTGCGACACATTCCGTGCAGGAGTCGGCACTGTCCGGGGCGACCTGCCGCACCTGGTCCAGATGGGAGCAGATCGGCTCCGCCTGTGCGTCCGTCATCTTCGGGTCTCCTTCTCGTTGCTCACTGCGGCGACGGCACACCGGCCGGCGCGGCGGTTCTGATCCGGATGCGGGCGGCCCGACGCCCGCCGGGAGAACTCCGCCTCTCCTCGTCCCGTCCCCATTGTCTTTCGAAGCCAGGAACGGGGCGAGAGGGGAGCCGGCGGGCAGGGAGGTGCGGCGGCGCAGGCAGCACGAGGCTGATGTCGGATTCTCGCCAGCCCGGCACTGCCGGGTGCCCCATGCTTGAAGCATGCACACCGACACCGATCGCTGCGTGCGGGCCGTCCGGTCCAAGGACGCCCGCTTCGACGGCTGGTTCTTCACAGCGGTCCTGACCACCGGGATCTACTGCCGGCCGAGCTGCCCCGTCGTGCCGCCCAAGGTCGAGAACATGACCTTCTACCCGAGCTCCGCCGCCTGCCAGCAGGCCGGGTTCCGGGCCTGCAAGCGGTGCCGGCCCGACACCAGCCCGGGGTCGCCCGAGTGGAACGCCCGCGCTGACTCCGTCGCCCGCGCCATGCGGCTCATCCGGGACGGCGTCGTCGACCGGGAAGGAGTGCCGGGTCTCGCCACCCGGCTCGGCTACTCGGCCCGGCAGATCGAGAGGCAACTGCTCGCGGAACTGGGGGCGGGGCCACTGGCCCTGGCCAGGGCACAGCGGGCACAGACGGCGCGGGTGCTCATCGAGACCACGGGACTGCCCATGGCCGAGGTGGCGTTCGCGGCCGGGTTCTCCTCGATCCGCACCTTCAACGACACCGTCCGTGAGGTCTTCGCCCTCGCCCCGGGGGAGCTGCGCAGCCGTGCCGCCCGGTCGGCGAAACCGCCGGCCACACCCGGCGTGATAGCGCTGCGGCTCCCGTACCGCGCCCCGCTCAACCCCAGCAACCTCTTCGGGCACCTCGCGGCGACGGCCGTCCCGGGGGTGGAGGAGTGGCGCGACGACGCCTACCGCCGCACGCTCGATCTGCCGTACGGGCACGGCATCGTGGCCCTCACCCCGCACCCCGACCACATCGCCTGCCGGCTCTCCCTCACCGACCCGCGCGACCTCACCCTCGCCATCAGCCGCTGCCGTTGGCTGCTGGACCTCGACGCCGATCCGGTCGCCGTCGACGAACAGCTGCGCTCCGACCCGCTGCTCGCCCCGCTGGTTGACAAGGCACCGGGGCGGAGGGTGCCGAGAACCGTGGACGGTGCGGAGTTCGCCGTCCGGGCGGTGCTCGGCCAGCAGGTGTCGACGGCCGCGGCCCGAACCCACGCCGCCCGGCTGGTCACCGCCCACGGCACACCCGTCGACGACTCCGAGGGCGGTCTCACCCACCTCTTCCCGTCCCCCGCGGCACTGGCCGGACTCGACCCCGAACAGCTGGCCCTGCCGCGCAGCCGACGCCGGACGCTCACCACGCTCGTCGAGGCCCTGGCGGACGGCTCACTGCGGCTGGGCACCGACACCGACTGGGAGCAGGCGCGAGGCGAACTGGCCGCGCTGCCGGGCTTCGGGCCCTGGACCGTGGAAGTCATCGCCATGCGGGCACTCGGGGATCCGGACGCCTTCCTGCCGACCGACCTCGGTATCCGGCGGTCCGCGCAGGAGCTCGGACTGCCCTCGACACCCGCCGCGCTCACCGCCCGCGCGGCGGCCTGGCGTCCCTGGCGGGCGTACGCGGTCCAGTACCTCTGGACCATCGACGACCACCCCATCAACCACCTGCCCGCACAAGGAAGTTCATCGTGACCGCACCACGCACCGCCACCGCGCCCCGGCAGCACACCCTGATCGGGAGCCCCTACGGCACGCTGACCCTCGTCGCCACCGACGGAGTCCTGGCGGGCCTCTACATGACCGATCAGCGGCACCGGCCGCCCGAGGAGACCTTCGGCAAGCCCGATCCCGGCCCCTTCGGTGAGACGATCCGGCAGCTGGACGCCTACTTCGAAGGCGAGCTACGGGAGTTCGACCTGCCGCTGCATCTCGACGGCACCCCGTTCCAGCGCAGCGTCTGGGCGCAGCTCCAGCGGATTCCGTACGGCGAGACACGCTCGTACGGTGAACTGGCCGAGACCCTCGGCAAGCCCGGTGCCTCGCGTGCGGTGGGACTGGCCAACGGCAAGAATCCCGTCGGCATCATCGTGCCCTGCCACCGGGTGATCGGGGCGTCGGGAAGCCTCACCGGATACGGCGGCGGACTGGACCGCAAGCAGCGGCTGCTGGCCTTCGAGAACGGGACCCAGGACAGCACCTCGGCGCTCTTCTAGGGGGCGGTACGGCGAATGGGCTCCGCGCACGCGCGGAGCCCATTCCCTGCCCTGACAGGCGGACGGGTCAGCCGGTGAAGATCTCGATGACCGTCCAGATCGCCAGTCCCAGCATGCAGATGCCGCCGATCCGCTGGACCGTCTTGAGCGGTACCCGCTTGGCGATGAACCGGCCCGCGAGCAGCGCCAGTGCCGATACGGACATCAGGGCGGCGGCGGACCCGATCGCGGTGGACCAGGCGCCGTTGCTCGCAGCCAGGTTGGCCGTCGTGATCTGCGTGAGGTCGCCCCACTCGCTGATGAACACCGCCATGAAGGCGGTCGAGTAGACGGGCCAGAAGCCGGTCACCGTCTTCGGGCCGCCCTCGTCGTCCTCGTCGCCCGCGTCGGCCCGCAGCAGCATGAACGCGCCGAACGCGAAGAGGGACGCCGAGACGAGCTTGACGATCCAGTCGGGCAGCAGCCCGAGCAGACCGCCCGCGCCGACCGCGATGGCGACATGCACGACGAACGCGGACGAGGTACCGAACCAGACGTAGAGCGGGCGCATGCGCGTGCCCATGGCCAGCGACGCGAACATCGTCTTGTCGGGGAGCTCCGCGAGGAAGATCAGCCCGAAAGCGGTGAGGATCGCCAGGGGGTCGAGATGCATTCCGGGTGGCTTTCTGTAGGAGCCGGGCCCCGGGTCTTCCGCGAAGTGCCACTCG
>NZ_JBHVWF010000197.1:0-11718 GCF_042882365.1 Streptomyces sp. NPDC058221
GGACCGGGGGGGGGCCCCGCCCCGGTATCTCGGGGGGGGGGGCGCCCGCGCGTCCTCAGCCGGTCACCGGCTCCAGGAACTCCAGCCGGTTGCCGACCGGGTCGTGGCTGAAGAAGCGGCGGTGGCCCGGCAGGTCCTCGTCCCACGCCACCTCGGCGCCGCGCTCCGCCAGCCGGGCCGCGAACGCCCCGATGTCCGTCACCCGCAGGCCCGGGTGGGCCTTGCGGGCCGGGCGGAAGTCCGCCTCGATGCCCAGGTGCAGCTGGACCGGGCCCGTCTGGAACCAGCAGCCGCCCCGGGCGGCCAGGACCGGAGGCTTGGCGATCTCGGTCATCCCGAGGGTGTGCACGTAGTAGCCGCGCAGCTCGTCCTCCGAGCCTTCGGGGGCGGCGAGCTGGACGTGGTCGAGGGCGGCGATCATCACTTCTCCCGGTGGGTGACGGCGAAGATGCGGCGGAACGGGAAGACCGTGCCGTGCGGGCCCGCTGGGTATGCGGCGCGCAGCAGGTCGCGGTACTCGGCGAGGAAGGCGCTCCGGGCCTCCTCGTCGTCGGCCAGGGCGGTCAGTACGGGGCGCAGGCCGGTGCCCTTCACCCAGTCGAGGACGGCGTCCTCGCCCGGCAGCAGGTGCAGATAGGTGGTCTCCCAGACATCGGCCGTGCGGCCGGGGCCGGTGAGCCGGTCCAGGTAGCCGGCCGGGCTCAGCACCGCGTCGGAGTGGCGCAGCCGGCCGCCGAGCCGGGAGCGCCAGCGCGGGGACTCGGCGAGTTCGCGCATCAGGGCGTGGCTGGGCTGGTCGAAGTTGCCCGGGACCTGGAGGGCGAAGGTGCCGCCCGGGGTGAGTGCCTCCAGCCAGTCGGGGAAGCGCTCGGCGTGCCGGGGCACCCACTGGAGCAGTGCGTTGGAGACGATCAGGTCGTACGGTTCCCCGGGTGTCCAGGTCGCGGCGTCGGCCTCGGCGAAGTCCAGCAGGGCGGTGGCGTGGGCGCGGGCCCGTGCCAGCATCTGCGGGGAGTTGTCGTAGCCGGTGATGCGGGCCGTGGGCCAGCGCTCGGCGAGCAGGGCGGTGACATTGCCCGCGCCGCATCCGAGGTCGGCGATCCGGGGAGCGGGTGCGCCCGGCAGCTCGGGGACGCGGGCCAGCAGATCGTGGAAGGGGCGGGTGCGGTGGTCCGCGTGGCGCAGGTACTGCTGCGGATCCCAGGTGGGTGCGGTCATGGCAGCCAGGATCACCGAGAAAGTATCTTGATGTCAAGACACTCGAATTCAAGAGACTTCATGTCGAGGGACCCTCTACACTGATCCACATGGAGGACGAGGTCGACCGACTGGTCGCTGCATGGCGCCGAGAGCGCCCCGACCTCGACGTGGAACCACTCGAGGTCCTCAGCCGCGTCTCCCGCCTGGCCCGCCACCTCGACCGGGCCCGCAGGATCGCCTTCTCCGAGCACCATCTGGAGCCCTGGGAGTTCGACGTACTCACGTCGCTGCGCCGCGCCGGCGATCCCTACCAGCTCTCCCCCGGGCAGCTGCTCACCCAGACGCTGGTCACCTCGGGCACGATGACCAACCGCATCGACCGGCTGACCAAGAAGAACCTCGTCGAGCGGCTCCCCGACCCCAGCGACCGCCGCGGTGTGCTCGTCCGGCTCACCGCCGAGGGACGCGACAAGGCCGACCAGTCACTGGCCGGCCTGCTCGCCCAGGAGCGCGCCATCCTGGGCGAACTCTCCCGTCACCAGCGCGGCGAACTGGCAGGACTGCTACGCCAGTTGACTGCCCCGTTCGACAACATCCCCGGTTAGACCGGGCTCGTCGGGCAGCACCGGATCGGCCGGTCCCACGCCCGCCCGTCTGGCCAGTGCGACCGCCGCCAGCGTCGAGTGCACGCCCAGCTTGCCCAGCACGTTCTGCATATGGGTCCGCACCGTGTGCGGGGAGAGGAAGAGCCGCTCCGCCACCGCCTTGCGGCCCAGACCCGCCACCATGCAGCGCAGCACCTCGCGCTCGCGCGGGGTCAGTGACTCGACGAGCTGCTCGCTCTCGCTGCGGTGCTTGCGGTCCGCCAGCAGCTCCCGCAGCACGCCGGTCAGCAGCGCGGGAGGCAGATGCGTCTCGTCGCGCAGCACCCCCCGGATGACCGCGAGCAGCCGCTGGAGGGAGCAGTCCTTGGCGACCCAGCCACAGGCCCCCGCCTGGAGCGCGAGCGCGGCCCGGCGCGGGTCGTCCTTCTCGGCGAGCACCACCGTACGCACCGACGGCCGGCCCGCACGGACCCCGGCGACCAGCGATATGCCGTCGGCCTGCCTGCCCTCCCCCGCGCTCGGAGCGGGCACCGGCACCGGTCCGACCGCCATGCGGCCGCCCGCCGGGGGCAGGATGCCCAGCTCGGCGTCGACCAGCAGCACGTCGTAACCGCGCCCCTCGGCAGCCGCGCGCTCCAGACAGCGCAGCGCGGCCGGGCCACTGCCCGCCGCCGCCACATCGACGTCCGGTTCGGCCGCGAGCGCCGCGGCGAGCGACTCGGCGAAAATGCGGTGGTCGTCGACCACGAGAACCCGGATACGGACCACAGACACCCCCATGCTGTGTGTTCTGGGGCGCCCCGTAGCGTGCGCCCCCGGCGGAGACGGACCGGCGCGGGTGCGACACCCGCAACGGGGATCCGGACCGCAGTGCCACGGCCGCCGCCGCGCACCGACTGCCCACCCCACCCCGGATGCCGCACCCGGCTGTCTCGTACCCCTGAATCAGCACCGGCCCCCACCGGTGCTGGGCAATAGCGTACGGGCGGCGGCCCGGGGCGGGAGGAAATTCGCCGAACTGGCGGTGCACATCGCCCTAGGGTGAGGTGCATGTTCCGTCTTGAGACAGAAGTGGACAGAGAGCGACGTCGGCTGCTGAACAGGCGGCTCCACGAGGACAACACCGCTGGTTCACCGGAGATCCGCGCGCTGCGCACCGCTCCCGCGGGGCGCGAACTCCCGCTGGAGGTCTGGGCGCTGGACGGGCACGGACAGCTCGCCGGCGGGCTGACCGGGCGGACCTGGGCGCACTGGCTCCATGTGGATCTGCTCTGGGTCGACGCCCTGCACCGCGGCTGCGGCCTCGGCTCGCAGCTGCTCGCCGAGGCCGAACGGGTGGCCGTCACGGACCGGGACTGCACCCGCTCCCGGCTGGAGACCTGGGACTTCCAGGCCCCCGCCTTCTACCGGAAGCGGGGCTACGAGGTGACGGGGCGGGTCGAGAACTACCCGCCGGGCGTCACCGAGTTCACCCTCGCCAAGCAGCTCGGCCGCTGATTCAGACGATCCGGTGGGCGCCCGCCGACGGGGTCGCGGGGAAGACACCGGGGGCCGCGTAGCCCGCCGAAGCGAACGCCTCCAGCACGGACTTGGTGACCGTGTCCGCCTGCGCCTCCTCCACCAGCACGATCGCCGAGCCGCCGAAGCCGCCGCCGGTCATCCGGGCACCGAGCGCACCGGCCGCGTTCGCCGTGTCGACCACCAGGTCCAGCTCCACGCAGGAGACCCGCAGATCGTCCCGGAGTGAGACATGGCCCGCGGTGAGGACCGGACCGGCCGCGCGCACGTCACCCGCGTCCAGCAGCGCGATGACCTGCTCGACGCGCTGGTTGTCGCTGACGACATGGCGTACGTAGCGCACGACCGACTCGGCCGCGCCGGACTCGGCCAGCGTGTCGAGCGCGGCGCCCAGGCGCTCGTACGGCAGCTCGCGCAGCGTACGGATGCCGAGGGTGCGGGCCCCTTCCTCGCAGCCCGCACGCCGCTCCGCGTACGCGCCGTCGCCGAGCGCGTGCTTGACGCGGGTGTCGACGACGAGGAGCTGGAGGCCGTGGGCGGCCAGGTCGAAGGGGACCTGGCGCTGGGTGAGGTCGCGGGTGTCCAGGTGCAGGGCGTGGCCCTCGGTGCAGCAGGCCGAGGCCATCTGGTCCATGACGCCGCAGGGGACGCCGACGAACCCGTTCTCCGCGCGCTGGGCCAGCACCGCGAGCTCGGCCAGGGTGAGGCCGAGGCCGAACAGTTCGCTCAGAGCCAGGCCGGTGACCACTTCGAGGGCGGCGGACGAGGAGAGCCCGGCGCCGGTGGGGACGGTGGAGGTCAGCTGGATGTCGGCGCCGGTGACCGGGTGGCCGGCCTCGCGCAGCGCCCAGACGACCCCGGCCGGATAGGCGGCCCAGCCGTGCCCTTCGTTCGGGGCCAGCTCGTCGACCCGGAGCACCACGACACCGCCCGGCACGTCGGTGGAGTGCAGCCGCAGGACGCCGTCGGTGCGGCGGGCGACGGCGGCCCGCGCGGTGTGCGGCAGTGCGAGCGGCATCACGAAGCCGTCGTTGAAGTCGGTGTACTCGCCGATCAGGTTGACCCGGCCGGGAGCGGCCCAGATCCCCTCGGGGGCAGTCCCGTAGAGCTCGGTGAAGGCGGCGGTCAGCTCAGCGTCGTCGGTCATGGTGCGGTGGGCTCCTCTCGGCGGGCGAACGTCCAGGCGTCGGAGACGATTCCGGCCAGGTCGGCGCGGGACGGCTGCCAGCCGAGGCGCTCCCTGGCGGTGGCGGCGGAGGCGACGAGGACGGCAGGGTCGCCGCCGCGGCGCGGGGCCGCGGTCTCGGGGACCGGGTGGCCGGTGACCTCGCGGACCGTCTCGATGACCTCGCGGACCGAGAAGCCGTTGCCGTTGCCGAGGTTGCAGATCAGGTGCTCGCCCGCGGTGGCGGCTTCGAGGGCGAGGAGGTGGGCCTCGGCGAGGTCCGCGACGTGGATGTAGTCGCGGACGCAGGTGCCGTCGGCGGTCGGGTAGTCGTCGCCGTAGACGGAGATCGACTCGCGCTGTCCGAGGGCGACCTGGAGGACCAGCGGGATCAGGTGCGACTCGGGGCTGTGCCGTTCGCCGCAGCTGCCGTACGCCCCCGCCACGTTGAAGTAGCGCAGCGAGACCGCGGCCAGGCCGTGCGCGGCCGCCTCGCCGGTGATCATGTGGTCGACGGCGAGCTTGGTCGCGCCGTACGGGCTGGTCGGGGCGGTGGGGTCGGCCTCCGTGATGGGGCTGGAGACCGGCTCGCCGTAGGTGGCGGCGGTGGAGGAGAAGACCAGGGTGCGTACCCCGGCGTCGCGCATGGCGGCGAGCAGGGCGGTGGAGCCGCCGACGTTGTTGACCCAGTACTTCTCCGGGTCGGTGACGGACTCGCCGACCTGGGAGTACGCGGCGAAGTGCAGCACCCCGTCGTAGGAGGCGTCCAGCCACTTCGCGGCGTCCTGGATGCGGCCCTCGATGAACCCGGCGCCGGCCGGGACTCCCTCGCGGAAGCCGGTGGAGAGGTCGTCGAGGACGGTGACGGTGTGCCCCGCCTCCAGCAGGTGCTGGGCGACCACACTGCCGACGTATCCCGCGCCGCCGGTCACCAGGTACTTCTTGGGGGACTTGCTCACTCGCTCGCTACCTCTCGCAGTCGCGCGGCCGCGGCCTCCGGCGGCACATCGTTGATGAACACACTCATGCCGGATTCGGAACCCGCGAGGAACTTCAGCTTGCCGGAGGTGCGTCGGATGGTGAAGAGCTCCAGATGGAGCCCGAAGTCATCCCGCCCCTCGACTCCGAACGGCGCCTGGTGCCAGGCGGAGATGTACGGGGTCAGCGGCTCCCCGGGTCCGAAGATCCGGTCGAATCGCCTCAACAGTTCCAGATAGACCTGTGGGAATTCCATGCGTGCGGCCTCGTCGAGTCCCCGCAGGTCGGGGACGCGCCGGCGCGGGTGGAGGTGGACCTCGTACGGCCAGTGCGCCGCGTAGGGCACGAAGGCGATCCAGTGCTCGGCCGCGATGACGATCCGCGAGCCGTCCGCCTCCTCGCGCGCCACCACGTCGTCGAAGAGGTTGCCGCCGGTCTCCGCACGGTGGGCGGCCATGGAGCGGAGCATCAGTTCGGTGCGCGGGGTGACGAAGGGGTAGCCGTAGATCTGTCCGTGCGGGTGGCCGAGCGTCACGCCGATCTCGGCGCCCCGGTTCTCGAAGCAGAAGACCTGCTTGATCTGGTCGAGCTCGGCAAGCTCGGCGGTGCGGTCGGTCCAGGCCTCCAGGACGAGCCGGGCCTGCTCCTCGGTGAGGTCGGCGAAGGAGGCGTCGTGGTCGGAGGTGAAGCAGACGACCTCGCAGCGGCCGGAGTCGCCGGCGAGGGAGGGGAAGCGGTTCTCGAAGACGGCGACGTCGTAGTCCGGCTCCGGGATCTCGCTCTGCCGGCCGTCCCGCGAGGGGCAGAGCGGGCACTCGTCGGCCGGCGGGTGGTAGATCCGGCCCTGGCGGTGCGAGGCGATGGCCACGCTGTCGCCGAGCAGCGGATCGCGGCGGATCTCGGACGAGGTCGAGACGGGGTCGAGGGGGCGCGGGTCGACCGCCTCGCGCACGACGTCGTCACGGCTGTCGTAGTAGAGCAGCTCCCGGCCGTCGGCGAGCGTCGTAACCGTCTTCTTCACCAGAGTCCTCCCAAACATAACCCAACACAATGAACCACAAATCAACAGGCGCGTCAATGAGTCCGGGGCAACGGAGTGGGGGTCGGATGTGAGCGGGATCTCGTGGGGTTAAGTCCGCGGTTTCTGGCCATACGATCACAATCAAACAAAGAACCTCATGGAGACTGTTCATTTTCTGAACACAAGGGCGTAGTTTCCTTCGAGTTAAATACACGCAACGAAGCGAGTTCCCCCCATGCACTCTCTGGCATCCGGGCTTCGGCTCCCCACGAACGGGCTCGATTACACGATCCTGGCGATCTACTTCGTGGTCGTACTCGGCATCGGCTTCGCCGCTCGGCGCAGCGTCAAGACGAGCCTCGACTTCTTCCTCTCAGGACGGTCACTGCCCGCATGGGTGACCGGCCTGGCCTTCGTGGCTGCCAACCTCGGCGCCACCGAGATCCTCGGCATGGCGGCGACCGGCGCGCAGTACGGCGTCGCGGTCGTCCACTGGTACTGGATCGGCGCCATCCCGGCCATGGTCTTCCTCGGCCTCGTGATGATGCCCTTCTACTACCGGTCGAAGGTGCGCTCCGTACCGGAGTTCCTGCTCCACCGGTTCGACAAGTCGGCGCACCTGCTGAGCTCCATACTCTTCGCGTTCTCCGCGGTCCTGATCGCGGGCGTCAACCTGTACGCCCTGTCGATCGTCGTGGAGGCGCTCCTCGGCTGGCCGCAGTGGGTCGCGATCGTGGTCGCGGGCCTCTTCGTCCTGATCTACATCACCATCGGCGGGCTCTCCTCCGCGATCTACAACGAGGTGCTGCAGTTCTTCGTCATCCTCGCCGCGCTGATCCCGCTGACCGTGCTGGGCCTCAAGCGCGTCGGCGGCTGGGACGGGCTGAGCGACTCACTGACGTCGAGCCACGGCTCGAACTTCATGTCCGCCTGGGGCGGCACCGGCATCGGTGACGCCAACCCGCTCGGCGCCAACTGGCTGACGATCATCCTCGGCCTGGGCTTCGTGCTCTCGTTCGGCTACTGGACGACGAACTTCGCAGAGGTGCAGCGCGCCCTGTCCGCGAAGAACCTCTCGGCCGCCCAGCGCACCCCGCTGATCGCCGCGTTCCCGAAGATGTTCATCGTGTTCCTCGTGATGATCCCGGGTCTGGTCGCCGCCGTGGTCGTGCCGAACATCGGCACCGCCGGCTCGGGCACGACCTACAACGACGCGATCCCGCTGCTGATGCGGGAACTGCTGCCCAACGGTGTGCTCGGCATCGCGGTGACCGGTCTGCTGGCCGCGTTCATGGCGGGCATGGCGGCCAACGTCTCCTCGTTCAACACCGTGTTCACCACGGACATCTGGGCGCGGTACGTGAAGAAGGACGAGACCGACGCGTACTACCTGCGCTTCGGCCGCAAGATCACGGTGATCGGGGTGCTGGCCTCCATCGGCACGGCGTTCATCGCGTCCAGCTTCTCCAACATCATGAGCTACCTGCAGACGCTGTTCTCCTTCTTCAACGTCCCGCTGTTCGTGGTCTTCATCATCGGGATGTTCTGGAAGCGCGCCTCGATGAAGTCCGGTGTCTGGGGCCTGCTGGCGGGTACCACCGCCGCGATGGTCAACTACTTCGTGATCTACAAGCAGGGCATCATCGACATCCCGAGCGACCAGGGCGCCAACTTCGTCTCCGCGATCGTCGGGTTCGTCGCCGGTGCGGTCGTGATGGTCGCCGTCACGCTCTTCACCGCCCCCAAACCGGAGGCCGAACTGGCCGGACTCGTCTACGGAACCGAGTCCCCGGACCTCGACGAGGCGCCCGCGGAGGGCGACGACGCCTGGTACCGCAAGCCGGCCCTGCTGGGCTGGGGCGCGATCGTCATCGCCGCCGCCTGCTACATCCCCTACTCGTTCTGATCGGAGTAACTCACCATGTCCGAACTGCACAAGGAAGTCTCCGATCTGGAGCAGAAGTCCGCGACAGCGGCCCGCCTCTTCGACATCCGGCGGATCATCGGCGGTCTCTTCGTGGTCTACGGAGTGATCGTCACCATCGCCGGGATCAACCCGTCCGACGCCGACCTGAAGAAGGCCGAGGGCGTCCACATCAACCTGTGGACCGGGCTGGCCATGCTGGCCCTCGGGCTGTTCTTCCTGGTCTGGCTGAAGCTGCGCCCGGCCCAGCCGCCGGCTGACGTTCCGGAGCCCACGGACACGTCCGGCAGCTGATCCGCCGCCGCACCGCCCGTGCCGGAAGGGGGGGGGGCCCCCGCGCCCCCCGGGGGAGGCCCCCACCCCCGCCGCGGGCTGTCTTCCGGGCGCCCAGGCAACCTTCGGGCAGCTGTTCCGCGGCCCCCCCGCCGGGGCCGGATGGGGCCGGACACCGTCAGCCGACGGTGTCCGGCCCCTTCCGCGTGTGCACGGCCGCCCGGTCCAGCAGCCCGGTGCGGGCGGCGAGTGCCGCCGCCTCCAGCCGGGAGCCGACACCCAGCTTCATCAGTACGCGCTGCACATGGGTACGGGCGGTGCTGGGCGCGATCCGCATGCCGGCCGCGATCAGCCGGGTGCCCTCGCCCTCCGTGACCCGCACCAGGACCTCGACCTCGCGCGGGGTGAGGAGCTGGAGCAGCCGATGCCCCTCGTCGTCCGGCTGGACCGCCGGGTTGAGCAGTTCGGCGAAGGCGCCCTGGAGCAGTTGCGGCGCGATGGCGGCCTCACCGGCCCGCGCCTTGGTGATCGCCCGCTCGACGCCCTCGATGCGTTCGTCATGACGGACATAGCCGGCGGCGCCGGACGCGAAGGCGGCCGCGATCCCCAGCGGGCTCGGCACCGGCCCCAGCACCACCACGGCGATCCCCGGGCGCTCGCGCCTGATCCGCACGATGGGGTCGAAGGCGCCGGGTTCGGCAGGTGACGCCGTGCCGAACAGGCAGACCTCCGGGGCCCTGGCGACCACCAGGTCGGCCGCTCCGGTGGTGGGCGCGGCGGCGGCGAGCACTCGGTGACCACGTAGCTTCAGTGCCGAGGCGAGCGCCTCGGCGAGCAGTCGGTGGTCATCGACCACCATCAGCCGAACGCCCATCGAGCAAACCCCCGTTACACCGACGTCAGGCCCCCCGGCCTTCTAGGGCCTGCAAGTTACACGCTTGTTCGACGTCGCGGGCGCCTTAGCCGGCAGAACGGGCACGGAATGCCCGAACGTGTTCCGTTCGGAGCCACTTGACGCTCGAAAAACGACCGGCCCTGCCGGTCGAATGATCGACCGGCAGGGCCGGAGGCGGAGTTGAGCCTCAGATCACTGCGCGCCGAACGCGACGACGAGGTATTCCTTGTCGTCCAGCGAGCTCTTCATCGGCTTGCTGATCAACGTATCGGAGATGAACAACCGCCCGTTGCTGTAACGGTATTCGGCGTATTCCGAGGAGAAGCTGGTCTCCGCGTCCCGGACCGACTCGTCGCCCGGGTTCTCGATCAGCACGGTCTGCTTGAAGGTGCTGCCGTCGATGGAGACGATCTGGCCGCCCTTGTCGTACGGGGGCTCCTTGTACGCGATGATGTTGCCGCCGTCCATGCGGAGCGGGAACATCGAGTAGCGCTCGCCCGCGTCGGCCCGGTCGCTGGTCTGCTTGCCGGTGGTCAGGTCGAAGGAGACGATCTCGTTGGTGTTGCCGTAGTCGTCGCTGTTGCCCTCGTGTTCCTCGGTGGGAAGGTAGATGCGGTTGTTGCCGACCGCGAGGTGCTGGCAGCTCTCGACCTCGGTGGAGCCGCACTTCGCCGCGTACTTCTCCGCGTCGGCCGGGATCCTGACGAGCAGCTTGCCCGAGGCGGCGTCGATCGAGAAGAAGTCGGAGATCCCGCTGCCGTCGCCCGCGGTGTCACCGACGTCGGCGGCGACGACCAGGGGCTTGGTGGAGACGATGCTCGCGTAGTCGACACCGGTCGGCATCTTGTACGAGGAGATCGGGGCGCCCGTGGTCGGGTTGAGCGCCTGGATGGTGAGCTGGGTGTCGTCGGACATACCGCACTTGCGGACCACGGCGAGTGCCTCACCACCGGCGTACCCGCGGTCGAAGCAGCCGTCGGTGCTGGCCTTCGGCTTCCAGCGCTCGGCGCCGGTGTCCAGGTCGAAGGCGACACCGCCCTCTGATCCGGCCGCGGCGACCGTGGTGCCGCTGAGCGTGACCTCGTCGTACGCGAGCGGCTCGTCCCCGCTGGTCTCGGCGGTCACCGACTTGCCCCACATGAGCTTGCCGGTGTTCAGGTCGAGGGCGCCGACCTGCGTGCACTTCTGGTACTTGTCCGCACTGGTCCGCTTGGCCGCCTCGAAGGCGACGGCCGTCTTGAAGTCCTTGGTCATGTGCCGGGAGGCGGCACACAGCTGACCGGGCAGCGGGATCGACCAGAGCTTGGTGCCCTTGGCCTGGTCGTAGCCGACGATCTCGTTGATGCCCGTCTTCACGTACGCCTTGTCGGTCAGCCAGGAACCGTCGACCGTGGTGACGTCGGTGACCTTGGGCTGCGGCAGCTGGAAGTCGACCTTGGCGTTGGTGTTCGCCGGGGCCTTCTCCTTGCCGCCGCCGACGCCCTTGTCGTCGCCGCCCTTGCTCTCGCCCCCGGTGCCGGCGGAGCTGGACGCCTCGTCCTTCTTGTCGCCGTCGCCACCGCTCGACGCGTACCAGAGCCCGCCGCCGACGATCAGCACCACGGCGACCGCCGCGGCGACGATGATCTGCATCTGTGTGGAGAACTTCTTCGGCCCGTTCCCGCCCTGCGGCGGCTGCCCCTGCTGCTGCATCGGCGTGGTGGGGTAGCCGTAGCCCTGCTGCGGCGGCTGCCCCTGCTGCGGATATCCGTAGCCGTGCTGCGGCTGCTGGCCCTGGGGGAACCCGTAGCCGGGCTGCGGCGGCTGCGGCTGCCCCTGCGGGAACCCGTAGCCGGGCTGCTGCGGCTGGCCCTGCGGAGGTGTCTGCGGGTAGCCGTAGCCGGGCTGCTGCTGGGGCGGGCCCGCGGGCGGCGGGGAGCCGTATCCCCCCGGCGGCCCAGTGGCCGGCGGCGGAGTGGCCGGCGGCGGAGTGGCCGGCGGAGTCGCCGGCGGCTTGCCGAACGGGTCGGCCGGCGGCGGCGTCGGGGCGCCGAAACCACCGGCGGGCGGGTCCTGCGGGGCGCCGAACCCGCCCTGGGGCGGATCGTTGGGCGGCTGGGGCGGCTGCGTCATGGCGTTTGCGTACCTCTGGAGAAAGGG
>NZ_JBHVWF010000198.1:0-11385 GCF_042882365.1 Streptomyces sp. NPDC058221
GCCCTACGGGCCGTCAAGTTGCAGGGTGCTCCGCACCCTGGGTCGCCTTCGGCGCCCTGATGCATTGTCACCTTCGGTGACAATGCCGGGCCTTCGGCCCGTAGGGCCGGCCTCCGGCCTGCCCCTGGCTGGCTACGTGAGATGGTGGCCGGTCCGGTCTTTTCATGCTGGTCAGACCGTGTTTTCTGATGTTCTCTTCGTTGTCCTGGTCCTCGTTGTCAGTTCCTCGCGGCTTCTGGTCCCCGAGCCCTTCCATTACAGTATGCGCTCGTCACTGACCACCCGTCAGGACGCCGACTCGAGACCGGCCCTCCCCCGGAAGCGCTGGCACTCTGCCCTGATCAGACATCAAGTGGTCTACACCAATATATTTCCACAGGGAAGCCTAAGAATCCTGATGACACCACGTCAATTCCATGAAGACGAATGCAAAAGGCCCCTCTACGAAGACGGAATCTGCACCTTCGAGAACATCCCTATTCCTCGCCATATACGGCCAGGAGCCCGTATATGGCGAGGAAACGAGTTCCAACGACAGACACACCCACGGCCCATCACTCGACCGGTAAAACAACACAAAGGCGGCGCCCACCAGTTATGCGGAAAGCACCTCCTTTGATTCCAGATGCCGTATGCGGATTTCGCTTGCGCGCTCGTCATTCGTCGCCGGTACGTCAATCTGGTGACGTACCGGCGGGGCCGAAGACGTACAGGGCGACTGTGGGACGGTGCGCGGCAATCACCAGTGCGTCGGTGGTGAGTTCCACTCCCGGCCCCGTCCGTTGCTGTCAGGCGTCGGGGGTTCCGGTCCCGAGCTTCCGTCGGCCCCGCGGCTCGAGTGCTTCGTCGCCACGGGCCGTCAGGTGTGCTCCGGGGGCGATGTGTTCGGCGGCCAGCAGCCGCAGTTGCTCCGCCTCCTCGCGGGGCGCTGCAGGGGTGGCCGGGCCGGTGCCGAGACGGCGGCGCATCGTGCTCATGAGCCAGACCCGTACGGGTCTCGCCCCGGCCCCGACTGGTGCGGCGGCGAGCCCGGGCGCCCGTCATGGGCCGGTGTTGTCCGGCGGGTCGGGCTCTGCCTCGTTGGGTGTGGAGGCGCGGAAGAGGGCAGGCAGGTCTGCGGGCGCTGCGTTCTCGACGGCTTTGGTGTGCAGCCTGTGGTGCAGGACGTGCGGCAGTGCGTAGCCGGCCAGGGCGCTGCCAGGGCGGGCCCGCTCGGGGATATTGCCGCTTTCGTCCGTGCGGTCGGGTCTGCTCTGTGTCGGCGATAATCGCTGTATGCGTGCACTTCTGACGACCGGTACACCGCCTGCGTGGGCTGTGGCCGAAATCGCGGCTCCCGTCGTTGGCGCGGGCCAGGTGCTGGTAGAGGTCGCCAGCGCAGGGCTGAACCGTGCCGACCTGTTGATGCGTGAGGGTGCCTATGTCCCGTCCAGTGCCGATTGGAATGTCGCGTTGGACCGTGTCGGGTTCGAGATGGCGGGTCGGGTGCGGGCGGTCGGTGACCATGTCACCGGCTTCGCGCCGGGTCAGTACGTCATGGCGCAGACGGGTGGTGCTTGCGCCGAGTTGGTCGCCGTCGACCACCGGCTCCTCCTTCCCGTGCCCGGCTTTCTGGATCTGGTCGTCGCCGCCGGCCTGCCCAGCGCGCTCCTGACCGAATATGACGCCCTGACCGGGGTAGCGCGGTTCCGGCCCGGTGACCGCGTCCTCATCACCGGTGGCACCAGCGGCGTCGGTCACATCGGTGTTCAGCTCGCCCGCGCCCTCGGCGCCCGCACCGTCTTCGCGACCACGCGCTCCATGGCCAAGGCGGGCCTTCTCCGCGAGCTGGGCGCCACTCGGGTCATCAATACGGATTCCGAGGACATCGCTCGGGCACTCGGTCCAGACGCGTTCGACGTATGCCTGGACCACGTGGGCGGGCCCGTCCTCGCCGGCCTCCTCGGTGCCGCCGCTCCCCGGGCGAGGATCGTGCAGATCGGACGGCTCGCCGGGACGCATGCCCACCTCGACCTCGAAATGCTCGCCTCGCGCCGGCTACAGCTGATCGGCACTACCTTCCGCGGCCGTGAGGCTGACGAGCTGCACGTCCTCACCGCGCGGCTGGGCGAAGCCCTGCCCCGCCTACTGCGAACGTGCGACGTGCGCCCTGTCGTCGACTCGGTCCTCGACTTCAGCGAGGCAGAACGTGCGGGGCGGCTCCTCGACCGGCCCGGGCTCACCGGCAAGGTGATCCTGCGTATCGCTTGACGCCGGCCATACGGCTCTCTGGTCCTCCGGGCGGTGACTTGGGACTCTTCTCGGGCAGCGGGAACGGCGTAATCGCGGCTCCGGCTGATCTTGGGGGTGGGGCGTGGGACTGCACCGGAACGGTAGGACAGGCCGAGTCGTGCCCCGGCTCGAAGCGTATTTACAGGGCAGTCAGGGCAGTCCTTAGCGGGTGAGTCGCCCGGTCATTACGGATCCCGGGGACCATCGGTCTCTCGTCAGCGGCCCCGCTGCGGTAGCTCCAGCGCAGACGGATCACGGCTGTGCCCTGTCCTCGCCGGTCAGTGCGCGGCGCCGATCGAGACCACAGCCCCCACTGGCGGGCTGGCGTGCGCAGAGGTGGGTCCGTTGTGATGGTGGCGGGCCCCACGGCTGCGTTCTCAGCATCTGCGGGGCCTCGTCTTCCTCATGCCCCGATCCCGATGGAGCCGACGTATGCGTAGGCCGCATAATCGGAATCGAGGTCGGTGATGATGTCGTCCCAGATTTCGTCCAGGGTGTCCATGTCGCCTTTGCCCCAGGCGATGACCATGTCGTCCCAGACGTAGCGTGCCTGTACCGAGCGCTCGCTGATGTTCGGGCGGCGGTATTGCTCGGGGACGGCCGTCTGGTCCACGGGGTAGACCTCGATCCTGCGGCCGCGCCCGTCGTTGTCGAGTAGCCGCTTGAGAGCTCCTGAGCGCACCAGGTTGTCCCTGCGGCGTTCTTGGTAGGCCCGGTCGACTGCGTCCAGTTTGGGGGCGCTGGGGCGTGCGCCGCGCTGCCAGGAGCGTAGGAGGCGGGTGGATACGCCGTGTTTGGCGAGGGTTTCGCGGCCGGGTCGGCTGTTGAGGTAGCGCAGGCGGGCGGTGAGTCCGCGGTTGGTTGTGACGGGTGAGGCGATGGCGCCCTGTCGGGCGATGCGGTCCAGTTCGGCGGCGAGTGCCCGTGCTCCGCTGAGTCCTTGGGCGCCGTGCTTCTGCCACTGGCCCCACAGGTCGGTTGCGCCGCCTGTCATGGCCTACTCCCCCAGCGTGTAGATGGTTTTTGCTTTGACCTGGGATAGGTCGCGGCCTTCCGGGAATACCGTTTGCCAGTCTCCGGCGACGTGCAGTTCGTCGGTGCCTGACATTTGAACGACCGTCAGCCCTGAGGTGTGGGCTTTATGCGCTTTCAGCCACAGGTTTGCGAATGCCTGTGAACGAATGATGTGCATCCAGTCGGGGCGTCGGATTTCCCGGTTCGCACTGCTTTCCCCGATGGTGGACACGAACTTAGAATACATGGATTTCACGTAGTCCAGGGTCAGTTCGTCGTTCTTCGAAGTGGCTTCCTTGCGTACTTCGGCGAGAGCGCGGCGCATCTTTTCCAACAGCCCTTCCGAGGCGCCGGATGTCCATGATTCATGAATGACAGGTGCCTCGCAGTAGCCGAGTTTCGCGCAGCGCAGCAGGAGGCGGAGTGTGGGTTCTGTGATCCACAGGTCTCCCGGTTCTTTCCGGGCGCCGAGGGGTGGGGGGAGGTCCGGCTGTGTCCAGGCGGCCGGGGTGACGCGGTGGATGCCGGAGCGCTTCGCGTCGTGTCGGTCGCCTTCGGAGCGTACCAACTTGCCGATCGGCAGCCAGGTTTTCAGTGCGCTGAGGTAGGCGGCGTTCATGTCCAGGGCCGTCACATCGAGGGTGACGTGCCCGCCCTGTGCGGCACGGTGCAGTTCCTGGGAGCGCCACTTCGGACGGGCCTCCCAGACCTGGTCCGCGCCCTTCTGTCGCGCCTTCGTGAGGATCGCGGTGGTAGGCGGGAATTCCGAGTGCTCGTAGCGGCCGCCGACCCGTGAGGCCGCGAACAGCGCCATTACGTCCGGGACAGCTGCTTTGATGAGCGCAGCCCGTGCGGCCTCGATGTCCCCGTCGTGCACGGCCAGTTCCTCCGCGACACGTCTGCGGACACGGCCTGCGAGCGGACCCGCAGGAGCGGCCACCCGCTTTGGGGCCGGCGGGGCACACACTGACTCCGGGGAGCCCGGCCCTGGGGGCGTAGCCGGCCCTGGGGGCGTGACCGGCCCTGGGAGGGGCGGGGGTGTGTTCGACTCGCCGGTCAGCACCGACACTGCCGGTGCCGATGCCGATGCCGGCGCAGGGAGTGGGGCCGGTGCCGGTGGCGCATTGTGTTCGGGGGTGGGGATACCGAGGGGGATGAGGGTCTGCTGCCCGTCGTTCGCGATACGGCCCGCGGGCAGCTTCGCCAGAGCGTGAGTAGGGCCCGCAAGGAGATCCAGTACGGACATTCCCCAGTGAGCGGCAAGGCGGTCGCAGTCCGTCAGTGTCCACGCCGCCTTCCCTCGCTGCCTGCGGCTGATCTGGCCCTGCGTCAGACCCAAGGCGGCAGCCAGGGCGGACTGCTGCTCACCGGTACGGTGCGCGATCGCGGTCACCGTCACGCGCAGCGTTTCCTCGGTACCCATCAACATGAACACACCCTACCCACCGTATGGGAATCTCGCATAGCCTATGCGGAATAGTCATATTTTGAGCGCGCGCTGCGAAGCCGAGAGGAGAGCGGGAATCCAGGTGGGGGCCAGCACGGAGAACCGGTGGCCGACCCCAGTGCTGCGGGCGATGGTACAAGTCCGGTTTCAGCGCATCTTCACCCAGGATCCGTGACGCACGTCACGGGAACCCACCGGAGCGGTCGGACATTAATCCACGTGACTCACTCAACCCCCGCCCGTCTCCGTGAAGGTGACCCGGCCGCGCTTGCCGAGGCGTTCCGGGAGCACGCGGACGCCGTGTACCGGCATGCCCTGTGGTCCACGGGCAACTGGGCCACGGCCGAGGACGTCGTCTCCCTCACCTACCTGGAGGCGTGGCGCTCACGCGAGCGGCTGCGCCCGGAGGAGACCGACAGTCTGCGCCCGTGGCTGCTGGGCATCGCCACCAACGTTCTGCGCAACACAGCCCGTTCGCTGCGGCGGCACCAGAGAGCCCTGGCCCGGGTGCCACGTTCGGACACCGTCCCGGACTTCGCCGAGGAGGTGACCGGGCGGCTGGCGGACGCCGAACAGCTGGCGGCGGCCAAGGCCGCGCTGGAGGGGCTGCGGCGCACCGAGCGCGAGGTGTTCACCCTGTGCGTCTGGAGCGGGCTGGACTACGCCTCCGCCGCCGAGGCCCTGGGCATACCCGTCGGCACCGTGCGCTCCCGGCTGTCCCGCGCCCGCGCCAAGCTGCGCGACTCCGTAGGGCATCCGGCCGGCCGGCGCGACGACACGCAGAGCGCACCCGGTTCGGAACTCCCCGGAGGCAGCGGACAAATACAGCACGTAGACAGCATTCTGGCTCGATCCACCCAGGAGAACCTCGCATGAACGCCCTGTTCCGGAACCGTTCCGGCGCCGCCACCTCGGCCGCCGCCGCCTCGTCCTCCCGCCCGGCGGTCCCGCCCCACGGGGAGGGGAGCCGGGAGTGGCAGGAGACCCGCGACCGTACCGAACTCGCCGCGGTGCGTGAGTTGGTCCCGCGGCCCGCCGCCGCCCGGCTTTCGCCGGCCCGTCACGCGGAGCTTGAAGCGCACCTGATGAACGAGGTCAACGGCACGGCCGCCGTGCCGGGGACCGCCAAGTCCTCCACGTCCCGCTCCGCCGTTCGCCCCTCGCCCTTCGGCTGGCTGACGCCCGGCCGGTCGATGTCTCTCGGCGCGGCTGCCGTCGTCGTCGCCGCGACCGTGGCGGGGTTCGCCGTCACCGGCAGCAGCGGTCAGACGGCCGTCGCCGCGCCCGCCCCGCTCAAGGTGGAGGGCTCCCGGGCCACCGTGCCGCTTGCTACCGTCGCGAAGCGGGCCGCCGCCCTGGCCGGCTCCCCCGGCACCGCGCAGCGCGGGACCCACCGCCGGGAGTGGGCCATGGGAATGTGGGACGACGGCAAGCACAAGCCGGAGCAGATGCCGGTGATCGAGTCCCGCGACCGCTACCACGCCGACGGCAGCGGTGAGGCGCAGGACATCAAGGACGGCCGGATCGTCCAGCGCACACACCTGCCCGCAGGGTCATGGCAGAAGTTCGCCTCCTACCGGAGCACTCCTCCGACCACCGTCGGCGGCCTCGCCGACTACCTGGCGAGGGACAACCCCGATACCCGCGCCAGCGCGTACTGGACGCTGAACTCCGTGGAGGCGCTGCTGCGTGAGTGGACGCCCGGCCCTGCCCAGACGGCCGCGATCGACGGCCTGCTCGCTGAGCAGGCCGGCCTGCGTGCCATCGGTCCGGTCAAGGACCGTGCCGGACGCCAGGGCCAGGCGTACGCCGTCGACTTCAAGCGGACGGTGCGGTGGACGATCATCCTCGACGAGCACACCGGGCGCATCCTGGGCACGGAGCTCTCCAGCATCAGGACCGACCCGAAGATGCAGCTCAAGCCCGGTGACGTCGAGCAGTACGACGCCTACCTGGACTGAGGCCGCATGCCCGCGCCCCCGGGCCCGCACGTCACGCCGCAAAACCCCTGGGGGCGGTGTCGGGCTCCGGAGGTGACCGGGCTCCGACCGCGGGGGCGCCGCCCAGCCGCCCGGCGTGTCACAGAAGCCGGGACAGGACCGCCTGGGACGGGCTCCCTGCCGCCGCCTGGTACACGATGATCATTGGTTGCTCGGCGCCGCCGACGGTGAGTGCCTGCCGGCGCAGCGCGAGGCCGCCCACGACCGGATGAACGAGGTGTTTGAGTTCGTCACGGGCCGGTCGTGTCTCGTGCCGCGCCCACAGGCGGCGGAACTTCCCCGCCTGTCTCCAGCTCGGCGATCAGGCGGGCGGTCCTGGGATCGCGCGGGTCGGCTTCGGCGCGCAGGGCAGCCGCGGTCTGCGCGGCCACCTGCGCCCCGTCGCGGAAGAGCCGGCGGGATGACGAGTCGAGGAACACCGCCCGGGCCAGGTTATGACCGGGCTCATACAACGGAGCGAGCGCCCGGGCCCGCTAGTTGTTGCGGGTCGTGACGCTGTTGACGGATGACGAGCCGGCTGCACCGTCTGCTGTGTTCTGAGTTGGCTGGCTACGGGTGCGGGCGGTAACAGGAGGCCGGTCCACTTTGTCAGCGTCGTCGAGGTGCAACGGCGTCGAGCAGGCCGGGGAACGATGCGTCGAGTGAGTCTTCTTGCAGCACGTTGAGGGCCTGTGTGCCCACGCGATGGGTGATGATCACCCCTGCCTCGCGGAGCGTCTTGAAGTGATGGCTGAGGGTGTTCTTGGCGACGGAGACCTCGAAGGTGCCACAGGCGATCGGCACCTCGGAGTTGCGTAGCTGTCGGACCAGTTCAAGCCTGACCGGGTCGGCCAATGCGCGCAGCACGGCGACCACCTCCAGCCCGTCCTGTTGGCCCGTCGCCGCCGGTTGCGCCTTGGTGGGCATGTCAGTACCTCCTAAGGGCCCCAGTCTACCTGTTGTTCCATAACCATCGAACCACCTCTATGGTAGTTCCATGGCTATCGAACATAAGAGGGTTGTGGTCCAACTCGCGCTGATCGCGTCGTTCATGGTGTACGTCGACGGGACGATCGTGAACTTGACGCTGGCCCAGCTGAGTTCCCACTTGCATGCCTCTCGCGCGGAGTTGGAGTGGGCGATCAATGCCTACACGCTGACCTTCGCCGCGGTGATGCTCGGCGCTGGTGCGATCACTGATGTTCTGGGCTCCAAGCGCACCTTTATCGCCGGGTTGACCGTGTTTACCGCCGCGTCGGCCGTGTGCGCTGCCGCACCCGACATGTCCGTGCTGAACCTCGCGAGGCTTGTCCAAGGCGTCGGTGCGGCTCTCCTGCTCCCGAGCGCGTTGGTGCTGGCGACCGCGGCGGAGAGCGATGAGCATGCACGGCACAAGCTGGTCGGCCGGTGGGCAGCCGCCGGCGGTCTCGGCATGGCGGCCGGTCCGCTCCTGGGTGGCTTATTGGTATCTCTGGCTGACTGGCGCGCCGTGTTCGCCGTCAACGTTGTGATCGGCATCCCGGCGATCGGAGTGAGTCTGCGCGCCATGCCCAAGACGGTTAGTAAAGAGCGGCGCCTGGACTACGCGGGGATGGTGTCCGCGACCCTTCTCATCGCTGGTCTTGTGTTCGGACTCATTGAGGCACCCGCCCAAGGGTGGGGAAGTGTGGGGGTGCTGAGTGCGCTTGTTCTAGTAGTCATCGGTGCCGGTGCATTCGTCCGAGCCGAGCGCATCGCGAAGGCACCGCTGCTCCCAACGGCCGTCTACGCTGATCGGTCGTTCGTGATGTCGGCAGGCCAAGGCGCCTTGTTCAATTTCACCTTCTACGGGTTGCTGTTCGCTATGAGCCTGATGCTGCAGCAAGGACGAGGGCTGAGCGCTATCGAGGGTGGTCTGCTGTTCCTGCCGCTGACCGGGCTCATCTCGATCGGCAGCGTGTGCGCCGCGGGCCTCACCCGGCGCGGGGGACGCCGCCTGGTGCTCGGAGCAGCACAGCTACTGCTCACCGGCTCGCTGGTCACGGTCGCAATCACGAGCACCCTCGGCCCCCTGTGGCCGATGATCTTGGCGTTGCTTCCCGTCGGCTTCAGCGCGGGAGTCCTCGTGCCGACGATGACCACGGGGGCCATCTCTGCTGTTCAGCCCTCGGCTCACGGGGCGGCCTCAGCGGTGTTCAACACATCGCGGCAGGTCGGTGCGGCGATCGGCATCGCCGTCTTCGCCCCGCTCCTGGGATCCGCCACCCAGCTCCGAGACGGGTTCATCACCTGCGTCCTGGTCGCGGCCGCCGCCACCGCCGCCGCCTTTGCACTGACCCTGATCAACCGACCACACACCATGAGTGGCATGTGCGCAACGGCCGCAGACACCGACGCATGAGCCAAGCCCCGGCCCGCCCTGTCCACCGCAACGCACCGCTATCTGTTGAAGGCCGGCGCCGGCTGATCGAACGGTGCCAGACACGACCGATCGCACACGTCGCTGCGGACATGGGCATCTCTCGAGCGTGCGCCTCAAAATGGGTGAACCGGTGGCGGCAATATGGTGAGGTCGGTCTGCAGGACCGATCCTCAACTCCTCAACTCCTCACCACCAACCGACAGCGACCGCAGCCGACGTCGTGCAGCGCATCGAGGCGACACGGCAGGAGAACAAGTAGCCGGCCTCCCCAATCACGTTCGAATTCAACAGGTCCGGCGTCACCGTGAGCCGCCGCACCGTGTCACGGTTACTCATGCAGCCGGGGTTGAACCCGCGCCGGTTCATCGACCCCGACAGCGAGTCAAACCGCACACCCCAAGTGATCACCGCCAAACGCCCCGGGCAAATGATCCATGCCGACGTGAAGAAAGCCGGTCGCATCCCCGACGGCGGCGGTTGGCGCGCCCACGGCCGCGATTCCGACCAAGCACGCGCGGCCGCACGGAGCACGACCAAGAAGCGCGGGTCTGTATACCTGCATTCTGTGGTCGACGGGCACACCCGGATGGCGTACACAGAACCGCTGGCCGACGAGAAGGCCGCTACCACCATCGGATTCCTGCACACGGACAGGGCCTGGTTCGCAGCACACGGCATCACCCAACATAGAGAACATCGTCACCGCCAACGGCACCTGCTACCACACCGAGACCTTCACCAGAGCCCTACTCAGCTCCAACCACAAGCGAACCCCGCCACACACGCCCAAACACAACCGCAAAGTGGAGCGGTACAACCGAATCCTTGCCGAGGAGTTCCTCTACGCCCGCACCTGGACCTCCGAAGCCCAACCGGCCGACGCTGTCGCCATGTGGAACGTGCACCACAACTACCACCGGCCCCACAGCGCCGCCCGAGGCAAGCCACCAGCTTCACCCGCCCCGATCGGCGCAACGAACCTCATGGCCTCGTACAGCCAGTTCGCCGCGAGCACGTCGAAGCAGCGGTCACGGACGTACGCCGGGTAATCCCCCCACCCGTCCAGCAGCCGGTGCACGTCCGCGGAGACCTCAACCCGCAACCGGGATGCAGGACCGCTCCCGACACCCACGACCGGGATCCAGGACCGCTCCCGACACCCGCAAGGATGTGCAGGTATGCCGCACATCGGCGTCCAGGTCCAGCACCCGCGCGAGGGAGCGCAGCACCTGGCGCGAGGGACGCCGATCGGCGCCCCGCTCGAACCGGACCAGGTACGGCTCACTGATTCCCGCAAGCCGGGCCAGTTCCTCCCGGCCCAGCCCCGCCACCCGGCGCCGCCCGGTGACGGGCACCCCCCATCCACCCGAACGACCCGCCCCCGCCGGGCCTTGAGGAATCCCCCCAGAAGGTCCTCGCCCGCCATAGTTGCGACGGTAACCCCACAGGCGTCCCTGCTGACCCTGCGCGGACAGCGCAGGCCCAACCCCATGAAAACCTGGTTCATCACCGGCACCTCCCCCGGCTCCGGCCCCATCCGGGCAGAGCCCACTCCCGACCGCGGCGACCGCGGCGCCGCCACCACACGCGACCCCCAGACCCTGCACCCCCTCCTGAACACCCATGGAGACAGCGCCCCCACTCCGCCTCGACGTGAACGACCGCACCACCCTCACCACAGCGACACAGCGGGCCGCCGAAACCCTCGGCCACCTCGACATAGCCGTCAACAACCCGGGCTACAGACTGATCGGCACGGCCGAGGAAACCACCAAAGAACAAGCACGCGCCCAGCCCGACACCAACCTACTCCGCCCGTTGCAGGCAACCCAGACGGCTCCGCCCTACCCCCGGACCCAGAGAAACAGCCACATCCTGCAAGCCACCAACCTCACCAACCTCACCCCGCTACCCACCCTCCGGCTACACCACACCGCCCAACAAACCCTCAAAACAAAGAGCAAAACCCACACCCAGGAGAACGCAACCCCCGGCATCCACCCCACCCCCACCGAACCCGGCCCCAACAACACCGACACATCAGACACCCCACAGCACACACCCAACCAACCCCCGCCCACCAACCCAGGATCCGCCACACACCGGGCCAGCACACCCACCCACACACCCCCACCCGACCATCAACACCCCAACCCTCCAACACACCCCCTACAACACCCCCACCACACACACCCCCACCCAACCATCAACACCACCCACCGGAAACCACTCAACACCTGACACACCCAGCAACACCTCACACCCCAAACACA